>JAIXSF010000002.1 GCA_027484835.1 Rhizobiaceae bacterium
AAGGCCCTGCGCGAGATTTGCGATCAGCACGGTATCCTGCTCGTCGCCGACGAAGTCCAGACAGGCTTTGCCCGCACTGGCAAGCTGTTTGCCATGGAGCATTACGACGTGGTTCCGGATCTGACGACGATGGCAAAGAGCCTCGCCGGCGGCTTCCCGCTGTCTGCCGTCACCGGCCGCGCCGAGCTGATGGATGCCCCCGGCCCCGGCGGCCTTGGTGGCACCTATGCCGGCAATCCGCTCGCAATCGCCGCCGCCCATGCCGTTCTCGATGTCATCGAGGAAGAGCAGCTCTGCGACCGCGCCAACCAGCTCGGCAACCGCCTGAAGCAGCGCCTCGAGGCAATTCGTTCCGACGTGCCTCACATCATGGACATCCGCGGGCTTGGCTTCATGAATGCCGTCGAATTCAAGATCCCGGGAACCGACAAGCCGAATGCGGATTTCACCAATGCGGTGCGTGTGAAGGCGCTCGAGAAGGGCCTGATCCTGCTCACCTGCGGCGTCTACAGCAACGTCATCCGCTTCCTCGCACCGATCACCATTCAGGACGAGGTCTTCAACGAGGCACTCGACCTGATCGAAGCCTCGATTCGTGAAGTTGCAGCGGGAGCCTGAGGCATGACAATTTCCAAAGTTCTGACCGACAAACTGAAGGACCCGACACTGGCGACCGACAAGTCGCTGGTCGGTAACGACTGGCTGGCCACAAGCCAGTCGGGCAAGACCTTCGAGGTCACCAATCCGGCAACCGGTGAAGTGATCGCCGTGCTTCCTGACCTCGACAGAGCGGAAGTCACCAAGGCGATCGACGCCGCCCACACGGCGCAGAAGGCCTGGGCCAAGAAGACCGGCAAGGAACGCGCCGCGGTCCTGCGCAAGTGGAACGACCTCATGGTCGCCAATGCCGACGACCTCGCGACCATTCTCACCATGGAAATGGGCAAGCCCTGGCCGGAAGCCCGCGGCGAAATCCTCTACGGCGCATCCTATGTCGAGTGGTTTGCCGAGGAAGCAAAGCGCGTCTACGGCGACACGATCCCGGGCCACCAGGCCGACAAGCGGATCATGGTCATCAAGCAGCCGGTTGGGGTTGTCGGCGCAATCACGCCGTGGAACTTCCCGAATGCCATGCTCGCCCGCAAGGTCGCCCCGGCGCTCGCCGTCGGTTGCGCCATGGTGTCGAAGCCTGCCGCCCAGACCCCGCTTTCGGCATTGGCTCTGGCCATCCTCGCCGAACGCGCCGGCCTGCCTGCCGGACTGTTCTCGGTCGTGACCTCGACCGATGCTGCCATGGTCGGCCAGGAACTCTGCGCCAACGACAAGGTCCGCAAGCTGACCTTTACCGGCTCCACCAATGTCGGTCGCATCCTGATGCGTCAGGGGGCCGACCAGATCATGAAGCTTGGCCTGGAACTCGGCGGCAACGCGCCCTTCATCGTCTTCGACGACGCTGATCTTGATGCAGCAGTCGAAGGCGCAATGATCTCGAAGTACCGCAACGCCGGCCAGACCTGCGTCTGCGCCAACCGTCTCTATGTCCAGGCAGGCATCTACGATGCGTTTGCCAAGAAGCTGGCGGAGAAGGTCTCTCAGCTGAAGGTCGGCAACGGTTTTGCGGAAGGTGTCACCACCGGCCCGTTGATCGATGCCAAGGCCATCGAGAAGGTCAAGGAACACGTCGCCGACGCAGTGTCGAAGGGCGCCAAGATCGCGCTCGGCGGCAGCAGTGCAGACGCGGGCGAGCTGTTCTTCCAGCCGACCATCCTGACCGGCGTCACGACCGCCATGAAGGTTGCGACCGAAGAGACCTTTGGGCCGGTGGCACCGCTCTTCAAGTTCGAAACGGAAGAAGAAGTCGTCGAACTCGCCAATGCGACGGAGTTCGGCCTCGCCTCGTACTTCTACTCGAAAGACCTAGCCAAGATTTTCCGGGTCGCAGAGGCGCTCGAATACGGCATGGTCGGCGTCAACACCGGCCTGATCTCGACGGAAGTCGCACCCTTCGGTGGCATCAAGCAGTCCGGCCTCGGTCGCGAAGGCTCGAAATACGGCATCGATGATTATACCGAGATCAAGTACATTTGCCTTGGCGGCATCGCCTGACGACACTCAACGATCCCCGGCACAGACCGGGGATCATCATTTTGAGAGACTGCGTGCGAACAACTGGTCGGCCACCTGGCTTGCCAGTTTCGCCAGAGCCAGGAAATGGCTGCCGCGGGCCGATGACTTACGCCAGAAGAAGCCGATATCGCGTGTTCCCTGCCAATCCGTCACGTTGAGCAGCTTGATCCCTTCATCCTTCGAGAATTCAGAGCGGACATAGAGCTCGGGAAACAGCGAAATCCCCATCTCGATCGAGACCATCTGACGGATGGCGTCCAGGCTGGAGCCCTCGTATTCAAGCGCAAGGATCGCACCTGACATATCCGCGAGCTTTCGCACTTCATCCATAAGACGATGCCCGGGTCCGAGCGTCAGCATGCGGGCACCTTTGAGAGCAGTCATCGACACGCTGTCCATCTGCGCGAGTGGATGCTCCCTGGGGACACCGAGAAAAATGCGCTCCCGGCAGATCTGCTCGGAGACGAAGTCGTCCTGCTCGAAGGGGATCGGACCGAGCCCGCAATCGGTTTCGCCCTGCAACACCGCCTTCTCCAGAAGACGCGGCCGATCCTCGCGGATATAGAGCTTCAGGTCAGGATGCTGGGCGTGCAGCTTCGGCAAGAGATGCGGCAGAAAATACGGTCCGAAAGATGGCGCCACCCCGAGCCGCATGGCGCCACCCAGGTTGCCCTTGGAACTGGACGCCAGCACCGTGATCTCGTCAAGCCCGCTCAGGATCAGCTTCGCAGCATTGATGATGTCGAGCCCGACAGGTGTCGGCGCCACCTGACCGGGCATCCTGTCAATCAGCGTCACGCCAAGCTGCTTTTCCAGAAGCGCCACCTGCACCGACAGCGTCGGCTGGGACACATGACAGCGCTTGGCTGCCTCCCCGAAATGCCCCGTCTCCCCAAGGGCGACGAGATACTCCAGCTGACGATGGCTCGGGCGGAACGGCATGGCTAGCCTCATAGAGAAAATCTATGAAGAAGATACAATCAATCAATTGGAACAATCAACCGATCGACCTCATATTCGAGTGGTACGAAAGGAGATAGCCATGAAGCAACTTCTGAAAGCGTTGAGAGCCCGCCACTCGATCGTGTCCGCGAAGATCGACGAGGAACAGCGTCGTCCGCAACCGGATGGCATCCGGGTTCGTGCCCTGAAGAAGATCAAGCTGCACCTCAAGGAACAGATCATGTTGCTGGAACAGGGCGAGACCATGAAGGTCCCTGGCGCCCGTTCCAATGCGTCGAGCTTCGGCAACCCTCTTCTCGCCGGACGCTGAGCGCGCATGCGCGCCGTGATGGCGCATGCGTGACCGGCGAGAGCGGCCGGCGGGGCACCCTGCGCCCCGCCGGCATTTCGGGAACCCTGAAAAACGAAAGCCCGGCGTCAGCGACGCCGGGCTTCGTCTTGTCAGCGGCGAACCGCGCTCAGTTCTTGGCGCGTTCGACGTAGGAATTGTCTTCGGTCGCGATGACGACGCGGATACCGGCGTCGACATGCGGCGGAACCATCGTGCGGATACCGTTGGACAGGATCGCCGGCTTGTAGGACGACGATGCCGTCTGACCCTTCACGACTGGCTCGGTCTCGACGATCTCGAGCGTCACGTGACGCGGAAGCTGGATGGCGAGCGCAACGCCTTCATGCATGGACAGGATGCAGACCATGCCTTCCTGCAGGTAAGCCTTCTGCTCGCCCATGGTCTCGACGTCGACGACAACCTGATCGTAGTTTTCCGGGTTCATGAAGTGGAAGCCTTCACCGTCCTCGTAGAGAAACTGGTGGTTCACGTCTTCTACGAACGCGCGCTCGACCTGCTCGGTCGTGCGCCAGCGCTCGGACACCTTCACGCCATCGACAATGCGGCGCATGTTGACTTGGGTCACCGGAGTGCCCTTGCCCGGGTGGAAGTTTTCGGCCGTCAGCACGACGTAGAGCTTGCCGTCCACGTCGATGACATTGCCCTTGCGCACGGACGAGGCGATAATCTTGACCATTGGAATTC
>JAIXSF010000322.1 GCA_027484835.1 Rhizobiaceae bacterium
CCACGTTTCTCTTTCTTCCATCTTCAATTGTCAAAAAACAGACGGACCAAAACCCGTCAAAAATCCAGCACCACCCAACCCTAAAGTCGGGCAACAAAACCAGCGTCTCAGCCAATTTCTAAGGATTTCTCTAGAGCGAAGGACTTCGTCGCTAGCAGCGCCGCCGCCCTCGTCAGTGAGCGGATGTATAGATTCGCTTCTCAAAGCAGTCAACAGCCGGATTTCATAAAAGTGCAAAAAATCGACATCCTGCTGAAATAGTTATCATTTTTTCGGTCCGCTTGGCATGTTGGTGGCGATTGACACTATTCGGGGTGCGTTTCGACCGGGTTTTGGACGGTGTGACGCCGCCTGAACGGTCGCTGCATGCGTTTGCAAGCGCGCTTTGCCTTGATAGTGTCCGGCATCCCCGTACCGGAGTGCCCTTCAGCATGCTTATCCTCGACCAGACCCAGACCAGCCGCTGCCTCGATTGGGAGGCGCTGATCGGCGCGCTCGACGCCATGTTCAAGGGCGACTGTGTCATGCCCGTCCGACACCACCATTCCATAGAGGTGCCTGGTGAGGCGGATGCGACGCTGCTGCTGATGCCGGCCTGGCAACCCGGACAGTATATAGGTGTGAAGCTGGTCTCGGTGTTTCCCGACAATCATCTTCGCGCCCTGCCCGCCATTCACGGGAGCTATCTCCTGTCCTCAGGTCAGACGGGCGAATTGCTGGCGGTGCTCGACGGCGGCGAGCTGACAGCACGGCGGACGGCTGCTGCATCCGCACTTGCCGCACGCCATCTCGCCCGCGAGGACGCCTCACGGTTGCTGGTGGTCGGGACAGGTCGCCTATCGGTCAATCTCATCGAAGCCCATAGCCAGGTGCGGCCCATTCGTGATGTGTCGATATGGGGTCGGGATCCGGAGAAGGCCGAGCGGGCGGCAGCCGATGCCCGCGCGCTCGGTTACCAAGCCAGTGTCGCCAGCGATCTCGAATCGGCCGCCCGCCAGGCCGACATCATTTCCTGTGCGACCTTGTCACGCTCACCATTGATCCGGGGAAAATGGCTCAAGCCCGGAACTCACCTCGATCTCATCGGTGCGTTCACCAAGGAGATGCGCGAAAGCGATGACGATGCCGTCCGTCGTGCCCGGGTCTTCGTCGACACGCGCGCCGGGGCCTTTGCCGAGGCCGGTGACATCCTGCAGCCCATTGCTTCCGGGGCAATCGGCAAGGACCATATCCAGGCCGAGCTTGCCGAACTGGTCAGCGGAGTGGCCGGGCGCCGCAGCGCGGACGAGATCACGCTGTTCAAATCCGTCGGCGCGGCGCTCGAGGATCTCGCGGGGGCAATCCTCGCCTTTGAAACGGCACAGCGAGGCAGTGTCTCTTCGTGACAGCCCGAACGCTTCCCGTTCTTCCGATCAGCGACCGGCTCGACGCGCTCGCAGCCGCATTCGATAAGGGCAATCGTGCCGTGCTCTCGGCTCCGCCGGGCGCCGGCAAGACGACGATCGTCCCGCTTCATTTGCTCAGACAAGCCTGGCGTGGCGACGGACGGATCATTCTGCTTGAACCGCGCCGGCTTGCGGCACGTGCCGCCGCTTCCCGGATGGCCGGGCTGCTTGGCGAAGCTGTCGGCGAGACGGTGGGATACCGGATGCGGCTCGACAACCGGATCAGCGGGCGGACACGCATCGAAGTGGTGACCGAAGGCGTATTCGTCCGGATGATTCTCGACGATCCGGAGCTTGCCGGGGTCTCGGCGGTGCTGTTCGATGAGTTTCACGAGCGGTCGCTGGATGCCGATCTCGGACTGGCGCTGGCGCTCGATGCACAGGCGGCACTGCGGCCGGATCTGAAGGTTCTAGTGATGTCGGCGACGCTCGATGTCGAGCGGATCGCTGCCCTACTCTCTGATCCTCCCGTCATCGTCAGCGAGGGACGGAGTTTTCCGGTCGAGATCCGACACAGGGACCGGCCGGGTAACGAACGGGTCGAGGACGCGGTTGCCTCGACCATCATGAAGACGCTTGCGGAGGAAGAGGGATCGATCCTTGCCTTCCTGCCCGGGCAGGCGGAAATCCGCCGCGTGGCGGAGCGGCTCGACGGCCGGGTCGGAGCCGATGTCATGATCACGCCTCTTTATGGTATGCTCGGGCAGGCGGAGCAGGATGCCGCTATCCGTCCGGCGCCAGGCGGTACGCGCAAGATCGTCCTTGCGACTTCGATTGCCGAAACGTCGATCACCATTGATGGCGTCCGCGTCGTGATCGACAGCGGGTTGCAACGGCTTCCGGTCTATGAACCTGCGACGGGCATCACGCGGCTGGAAACCGTGCGGGTGTCGCGCGCTTCCGCCGACCAGCGGGCCGGCCGCGCCGGGCGAACCGAACCGGGAGTCGCGATCCGGCTCTGGCATCAAGGCCAGACAGCGGCCCTCCCCGCCTTCACCCCGCCAGAGATCCTGTCGAGCGATCTCGCGAGCCTGGCGCTCGACATGGCCCATTGGGGTGTTGCGGATCCGGGTCAACTCTTGCTCCTCGACATGCCGCCCGAGGCCGCCCTCAAGGAAGCCCGGCAGCTGTTGATCGGGCTTGGCGCGATGGATCATGCCCTTCAGCTGACGGCCAAGGGGCGGCGGATGCGCGATTTCGGCTTGCCGCCGCGACTTGCCGCCATGGTGCTTGGCGCTGCAGAGCACGGCGATGGCAAGGCTGCCGCCGAACTCGCGGTGCTGCTGACGGAACAGGGACTGGGTGGCACTGACCTCGATCTCGATGAAAGGCTGCGGCAGTTCAGGCGTGACCGGGGAGAGCGGGCACGCAATGCGCGCAATCTTGCACAGCGGCTGTCGTCGGGACTTGGCGACGCCCAGCCGGATGACGGCAAACTGCCGGTCTCGGCGGGGGCACTTCTGCTGCATGCCTTTCCGGATCGGATCGCGCGACAGAGAGGCGGACGCGGACGCTACGTCATGGCCAATGGACGGGGTGCTGAGATCGCCACAACCGAGCGGCTCGCAGGTGCCGAATTGCTCGTTGTCGCAGACCTGACGGGCAAGGCGGCACAAGCCCGGGTGCTGGCCGCCGCCGAGGTGACACGCGGGGATATCGACAGTCTTCTTCCGCAGGCCATCCGAACGGCCGCAGAAAGCGGCTTCGATGCGACGAGCCGCCAGGTGCGGGCACGCCGGGTGACGCGCCTCGGAGCGATCGTCTTCGACGAACAGCCTTTGCCGAAGCCAAAGGGAGAGGAGGCCGCACGCGCTCTGGCAGACGGTGTTCGGCTCCTCGGGCTCGGCGCTCTGCCCTTTTCCAAGGCCGCGGCCCAGCTGCGCCAAAGGCTCGGCTTCCTTTTTCGCAGTCTGGGCGAACCCTGGCCGGATACCAGCGATGACGGCCTCTTGGCGCTGCTCGACGACTGGTTCGTGCCGTTCCAGTCCGGGGTGACCAGCTTTCAGGAGATCAGTCCGGGCAGCCTGCATGACGGGCTGATGGCACTGGTGCCAGGGGGATCACAGCGGGATCTCGATCGGCTCGTGCCGACGCATTTCACCGCACCCACCGGACAGTCCCATCCGATACGCTATGATGGCGACGAGCCTGTTTTACAGATCAGGGTGCAGGAACTCTTCGGGCTGAAAACCCACCCGACCATTGGCGGCGGCAAATTGCCACTGCTTCTGGAGTTGACCTCGCCGGCCCATCGACCCATTCAGACAACGCGGGACCTTCCGGGGTTCTGGGCGGGATCGTGGAAGGATGTACGCGCCGACATGCGCGGGCGCTATCCGAAGCATCCCTGGCCCGAGGACCCTGCTGCGGCAGACCCGACGACACGAGCGAAACCCCGCGGAACCTGAGCGCGGCACAAGAAGGCGATCGCGATGACCATGGATCTGGCAGCCAAGTTCGGTCCGAGCAGCCGGCGACTGCGCCTCGAAACCCTGGTGCGGCTGCGCTGGGTGGCCGTCGCCGGACAGTTGCTGACTATCCTGGTCGTGGCGTTGTGGTTCGAGTTCCCCCTGCCGGTCATGACATGCCTTGGTCTCATTGCCGCGCTGGCGGCCGCCAATTCGCTGCTGTCGGTCGCTTTTCCGGCAACCTACCGGCTGGAACCTGCGGCAGCCTTCGCGGTGTTGTCGCTTGATCTCTTCCAGATGGGGGCGCTGCTGTTCATCACGGGTGGGCTGAACAACCCCTTCGCCCCGCTTATCTGCATCCCCGTGATCATTTCCTTTGCATCACAGCCGAGCCGGCATTCGATTGCACTCTTCATTACGGCGCTCGCCTTCATCACGCTGCTTGCCTTCACTCCCTACCCTCTCCCCTGGTTCGATGGCCGCACGCTGGAAGTCCATCCGCTGCTGCAGCTCGGCATGTGGAGCTCGATCGTCTCGATGATGGCGTTCGCGGCCTTCTATGCCTACCGTGTCAGCCAGGAGGCGAGCCTTCTTGCCGATGCGCTGACCGCGACGGAACTCATCCTGCAGCGGGAGAAACACCTGCACCAGCTGGACGGGCTCGCCGCCGCGGCCGCCCATGAGCTTGGGACACCGCTGGCCACGATCAGCGTGGTTGCGAAGGAAATGGAGCGCGATCTCGGCCATGACGAGCGCTACCGCGAGGACGTGCAGCTTTTGCGCAGTCAGAGCGAGCGCTGCCGTGACATCCTGCGCCGGCTGACGTCGCTGGCGACCGAGGGCGAAGCGCATCTGCGCGAGCTTCCGTTGTCGTCGATGATCGAGGAAGTGATATCGCCACACCGAGAGTTCGGCGTGAAGGTGGAACTGATCGAGCTCTCCGATCGGGCGCTCGAGCCGGTGGGCACGCGAAATCCCGCCATCCTCTACGGACTTGGCAATCTACTGGAAAATGCGGTCGATTATGCCCGATCCCGGGTGACGGTGAGCGTGGAGCATACGACAGCAGAGGTCACCGTGACGATCGAGGACGATGGTGCCGGATTCTCCCCGGGGGTCTTGCAAAGAATTGGCGAGCCCTATGTTACAAGCAGGCAGAACGAAACGCGCGCCGGAGGCCTGGGCCTTGGGCTGTTCATCGCCAAAACGCTGCTCGAACGCTCCGGTGCCAGCCTGCGTTTCGAAAATCGTAGTCCGGAGGGTTCCGGAGCCCGGGTCGTCGTGACCTGGCCCCGGGAATACATGGAATTGGACACGTCGTTATGACTTTACCTGTGCGGGGTTGGCTCGCATAAGGTCGACAGCGGACTTTTCGAACAGTCGCAGGAACAAGAAGATGGCAGATGCAGCAACACAGGTCGCAAAACCCGCAGCCAGCGCGCAAGCAGCCGGCAGCCATGATCTCGGCCCTGATCCGTCCCTGCTGATCGTCGATGACGACGCCCCCTTCCTGCGTCGCCTCGCGCGCGCCATGGAAAGCCGTGGTTTCGTGGTGGAACTGGCTGGCTCCGTCGCCGAGGGCATTGCAAAGACGAAGGACGCTGCACCCGCCTATGCCGTGGTCGACCTCAGGCTCGGCGATGGAACCGGACTCGATGTCATTGAGGCGATCCGCGAACGGCGTTCCGACACGCGTATCATCGTGCTGACCGGCTATGGCAACATCGCCACCGCCGTGACGGCCGTCAAACTGGGTGCACTCGACTATCTTGCCAAGCCGGCAGATGCCGACGACGTCTATCTGGCGCTGACCCAGCGCCCCGGCGAAAAGGCTGAGATCCCCGAGAACCCGATGTCAGCCGACCGGATTCGCTGGGAACACATCCAGCGCGTTTATGAAAGCTGCGAGCGCAATGTCTCCGAGACGGCGCGGCGCCTCAACATGCATCGCCGAACGCTGCAGCGCATTCTCGCCAAGCGCGCGCCGAAGTAATCACATCGACTTCAGCTGAGCTGCCCATTCGGCGGCCATCAGCCTCTGGGCGGCAGCCCTCGAGAAATCGAGGGTCACGGCCTTGCGCGTCGCCGGGGCGAGCCGGTGCTCCGGTGCGTCCCGAAGCAGGTGGCCCGAATAGCCGTCGGAGAGGAAAAGCCCGCAGTCTTCCGGAAAGATGTCCAGCGGCACACCGGCATGCGTGGCGAAGAACAGACGATCGCAGTAGCGGCGATAGTCCGGCCACTTCTTGTCGACGCGAAAGTCCTCGATCGAGGACTTGATCTCGACGATCCAGATCTCCCCCTTTTCCGACAGAGCAATGAGGTCGGCACGTCGTCCGTTCGCGAGCGTCAATTCTGGCAGGATGGCGAAGCGCATCTCCGCGAGAAGGATCTGAACGCCGCGACGAATCAGCATTGCGCGGTCGGACTGGCGCCCATCTATTAAGGGGTTGTTTACCGCGATCGAGACTAAGGTCATGGATAACTCCGCTCCGCGCGGCCATGTCTGTTGCAAAAAAGCAATGCGGAGTCATTTTGCACCGCCGAAAACAGTCGGCTGATGTACGGCACTTGCGTTGCCGAGATTAATTCAAAATAAACCATAATCAAGGATGGTCACCAGATCATCTCTCAGCCATCACCCAAGAGCTTTCCCATGCGCTTCCGCAATATCTTGACCGCGCTCGGCCTGGTTATGTCCATCGGCCTCGCGGGCTGCACCACGACGACAACAGGTGACAAGGCCGAAGTGGCCGAAACCACCAAGGTGCAGATCTTCAGTGATGCCTACGGCACCATGACCGATGCAGGCTATGCTCTGCCGGCCATTCCGATCCAGAAGGTCGACAAGAAGTTTCACCGACAAATTGTCGATTATGCGACCACGGAAAAGCCCGGCACGGTCGTCGTAAACACACGCGAGCGCTTCCTTTACTACGTGCTGCCGCGCGGCAAGGCTGTCCGTTACGGGATCGGCGTCGGCAAACAGGGCTTTGCATGGGAAGGTGAAGCCTACATCGCCTGGAAGCAGGCATGGCCGACCTGGCATCCGCCGAAGGAAATGGCTGAGCGCAAGCCCGAGGTCGCCAAGTATGTCGAAAAGGGCATGGATCCCGGCCTTCGCAATCCGCTCGGTGCGCGCGCCATGTACCTCTTCAATGACAAGGGACAGGATACGCTGTTCCGTCTGCACGGTACGCCTGAATGGGCCTCGATTGGAACGGCCGCCTCGTCCGGCTGCATCCGCCTGATGAACCAAGACGTGATCGATCTCTACAATCGCGTAAAGCCGGGGCGCACAGCCAAGGTCGTGGTCCAGCAGTAATCTGCCGACGCATATTTCAGACAAAAGACCCGCCGGATCGCTCCGGCGGGTCTTTTCGTTTGATCGCATGTCCGTGATGATCAGGCAGCCTTTGCCTTGAGCTCGATCCGGCGACGGTGGAGCACAGGCTCGGTGTAGCCGTTCGGCTGCTCCCTGCCCTTGAGGACAAGATCGAGGGCGGCCTGAAAGGCGACAGACCCATCATAGTTTGTAGACATCGGCACATAGGCCGGGTCGCCGGCATTCTGGCCATCGACGACCACGGCCATGCGCTTCAGCGTCTCGACCACCTGGGCTTCCGTTACGACAGCATGATGCAGCCAGTTGGCCATGTGCTGGGCGGAGATGCGCAGGGTGGCGCGGTCTTCCATCAGGCCAACATTGTTGATGTCCGGGACCTTGGAGCAGCCCACGCCCTGGTCGATCCAGCGGACGACATAGCCGAGAATGCCCTGGGCATTGTTGTCGAGCTCGCGCTGGATCTCTTCCGGGGTCCAGTTCGGTCGAGTCGCAACCGGCACGGAGAGGATGTCGACGAGCTTTGCGCGTGGGCGCGACTTCAAACCCCTCTGGACCTCTGCAACATTGATACTGTGGTAGTGCGTAGCATGCAGCGTCGCTGCCGTCGGCGACGGAACCCAAGCGGTGTTTGCGCCGGCCTTCGGATGAGCGATCTTCTGTTCCAGCATGGCGGCCATCAGGTCGGGCATCGCCCACATCCCCTTGCCGATCTGGGCATGCCCGGAGAGGCCGCATTCCAGACCGATATCGACGTTCCAGTTTTCATAGGCCGAAATCCAGGCCGCCTGCTTCATGTCGCCCTTGCGGATCATCGGGCCGGCTTCCATCGAGGTGTGGATCTCATCGCCAGTGCGATCGAGGAAGCCGGTATTGATGAAGACGACACGTTCGCGGGCAGCGCGGATGCATTCCTTGAGGTTGACCGTCGTGCGGCGCTCCTCGTCCATGATGCCCATCTTGATGGTGTTCGGCGCCATGCCGACCAGTTCCTCCACGCGCGAGAAGATCTCGCAGGCGAAAGCCACCTCTTCCGGGCCGTGCATCTTGGGCTTCACGACATACATGGAGCCGGCGCGCGAGTTCTTGCGGCGACCGTTCGGGCCGATGTCATGCAGTGCGATCAGCGCGGTGATCGCCGCATCCATGATGCCTTCCGGCACTTCGTTGCCGTCGCGATCGATAATCGCGGGATTGGTCATCAGGTGACCGACATTGCGGACCAGCATCAGCGATCGGCCCGGCAGCGACACCTTACCGCCGTCAACGCCGGTCAGGTCGAGATCGCTGCTCAGCGCGCGGATAAAGGTCTTGCCGCCCTTCGAGACTTCCTCGGTCAGGTCGCCCTTCATAAGGCCAAGCCAGTTGGAATAGACGGTGATCTTGTCTTCCGCATCGACGGCCGCGACCGAATCCTCGCAGTCCATGATGGTGGTCAGGGCCGATTCGAGGCCGACATCGGCGATAGCTGCCGGATCGTCCTTGCCGATCAGACTGTCAGGATCAACAAAGACGAGAGTGTGCAGTCCGTTGGTTCGGAAATAGAGGCGGTAGGCGTTCTCGTTTTCACGCTTGAAGCCGACATACTGGTCTGGGCTGGCGAGGCCGGTCCGTCCGCTGGAGGTCTCCACGAAGAGCGCGCCGTTTTCGAATTCGAAACCGGTTACATCGGTCCAGCTGCCGCCCGCGAGGGGAAGGCTGCGGTCGAGGAAGGATTTGGCCCAGGCGACCACCTTGGCGCCGCGGACCGAATTATAGCCCTTGCCCTTCTCTGCACCATCAGCCTCGGAAATCGCGTCGGTGCCGTAGAGCGCATCGTAAAGGGAGCCCCAGCGGGCATTGGCAGCATTCAGCGCGTAGCGGGCGTTCATGACGGGCACGACGAGTTGCGGACCGGCAAGCGTCGAGATCTCCGGATCGACGTTTTCCGTTTCGATCTTGAAGTCGGGACCTTCTGGCAAAAGGTAACCAATCTCACGCAGGAAACCTTCATAGGCAGCAAGATCTACAGGCGCGCCGTTCTTGCGGTACCATGCGTCGATCTCGGCCTGCAGCGCATCGCGCTTTGCGAGCAAGGCGCGGTTCTTCGGTGCCAGATCATGGACGATCTTCGAGAAGCCGGCGAAGAATGCCTCGGCCTCAACCTCCGTCCCCGGGATCGCCTGGTTCACGACGAAGTCGTAGAGACGCTGGTCGATCGAAAGACCATAGGTTTGAACTGAAGTCATGACGTCACTCCTCACACTGATATCGCTGTCGGGTCACAGCATCGTCAAAACTCATTAGCAGTCAATCTTGCATAAATTAGAAATATTATTTCTAAATTGGAAATCTAGTGATGTGCCGTTCTCGGTCGGCCACTCGCCGTCGCCGTGATCCTGGCTTCGACGAGCTTGCGTCTACCCTCGATCTCCGGGGCATCGAGCTCTTCCTTCAGGACAAGGACCACGTCGACAGCACCACTCGCTTCGGCCCTTGCACGCGCCAGTTCGATCGCTCGCGCCCGCGCTTTTTCGAGCGCCGCTGCTTCGTCCATCATCCGCTCGTTCTCGCCTGCGCCGGTGATGATGAAGAGCCCCTCCTCCGGCGATCCGACGGTGACCGAAACGCTGCTGCGTACCTGTCCGACGACGGCGCCCACGGCATTGGCGACATCGGCGTCTGCGGGCACCGCGACATCGGATGCAAGCATTTCGGCAATCGCCGGGTAATAGACGCCTGCCGAGGCACCGAGCCCGATCAAAGGCCGGTCAAGCGAGAGATTAAACCGCGCGATCCCGTTCTGGCGCTTGAGGGCGCGGTCGATCAGCACCGATTTCGCCGGTTCGATGTCGGCCAGACCATCTTCTGCAAGCGCTGCAGAGAGGATGACCTCGGCCGACTGACGCGTCAGGCGATCAACAATGAGCTGAGCAAGAACTTCAGACGATGACGCGATGAGCTGGCCTGAACCATCCTTCTGACGCATTGCCAAGGCCATGCCGAGTTCGGCCGCCCTTCGATCCCATTGACCCTGGCGATCCAGGACATGCATGGCATCAGACGGGGTCAGTCCGCAGATATGGACGAGGCCGCGAGCGACGAGCCGGTCGAGTGTCGCCTTCTGCTGGGTGAAGCTGATCAGCTGGTCGAGCGGCAGCGGAACCGCGCCGATTTTCTGGAAGAGGGCGGCCTCCTGTGGCTGCAGACCGGCGGCAAGGTGATCCGGCACACCGGTCCGGACGGCAAAGCGCCCGTCATGGCGACCAAGATGCGGCGCGCGCAGCTGGCGCTCGAGAACATCGGTAATCGCCGTTCCGTGGAGGGCGGCTGCGAGGCTCAAGGGGACGAGACGCCGCGGACCGAGTTCGATTTTGGCCGCGAGGCCGCGATCATCGAAACGGACCTCCGAATCGCCACCGAGGCCGAAGGTGCACATGGCGACCGCTTCCACC
>JAIXSF010000499.1 GCA_027484835.1 Rhizobiaceae bacterium
CTCGCTCTTCATCGTCCGCATGCTCGCCCAGGAAAGGAACGCCTGATGTTCCCCACTCCGATCCAGAAGGCCTCGCCCTTTGCGCAGACGGCCTACAAGGTCCTGCTGCCGGTTGCCCTCTTCCTCTGTCTCCTACCGCTGATCGGCGTGGCGATCACCTCGGTGCGCCCGGCCGGCGACCTCGCCGCCGGCAATTATTTCGGCATTCCCTCGGGTTTCGCCGGTTTCGAGAACTACTCAGCGGTCTTCAACAACTCGCCGATCGGCTACTACATCCTGAACTCGTTCAAGGTGACGATCCCGACGGTGATCGGCGCGGTGGCGCTGTCCTGCCTCACAGGCTTCGCGCTGGCAGTCTACAAGTTCAAGGGCAATCTCGTCCTCTTCTTCATGTTCGTTGCCGGCAACTTCATCCCGTTCCAGATCTTGATGGTTCCAGTGCGTGACATGACGCTGCGCGCAGGTCTCTACGACACGACCATGGGCCTCGTGCTCTTCCATGTCGCCTTCCAGACCGGTTTCTGCACGCTGTTCATGCGCAACTTCATCAAGGGTCTGCCCTTTGCGCTGATTGAATCAGCCCGCGTCGAGGGCGTCTCCGAATGGCGGATCTTCCGCTACATCGTGCTGCCCTTGATGCGTCCGGCCATCGCTGCCTTGTCCGTCCTGATCTTCACCTTCGTCTGGAACGACTACTTCTGGGCGACAGTCCTGGTGCAGGGCCAGCATGCCATGCCGGTAACGGCGGGTCTCTATTCGCTGAACGGCCAATGGGTTGCCGCATGGCACCTTGTGTCCGCCGGGTCGATTGTCGCGGCCCTGCCGCCGGTCGCCATGTTCTTTCTGATGCAGCGCCACTTCATCGCTGGCCTCACACTCGGAGCGACCAAGGGATGAGCAAGATTATCACCATCGATTCCGGCCAGCTCGCGCTGAGCCTGCGACTTCCCGAGCTCGGCATGCCGGAAATCCTGTCTTTCGGGACGGAACCCGCCGAGGCCGATCCGCTGTTCGAGATCGAACGGTCTAGCCGCGTCAACGGCATGGATGTAGCGGTCCCCTCGTCCGTTCTCCTGCCGACAGGCGGCATGGGCTTCTTTGGCTGGCCCGCAATCGCCGGGCATCGCGGCGGGCGTGACTTCGTGGCCCAGTTCGGCCATTGGGAATTCTTCCGGGACGGTCACCAGACGATTCTGGTCGGCCTCGACCCCGTTGCCCAGCTTGGGCTGTCGATCACGTTGACCGCCCATACGTCTGGCCTCATTTCGATGGCGAGCAAGCTGACCAATCGCGGCGAAAGCGACTACCAGCTCGACCGCTGCATGGCAGGCACATTCCCTGCCCCGGCAGGTGACCTGCAGGTCATGAGTTTCACCGGCATCTGGGGACGCGAATTCCAGACCCGCCGCGAGCTTCTCGGCAATGGCACATGGATCCAGGAAAACCGTCGCGGTCGCACCTCGCATGACCGCTTCCCCATGCTGTTCATCGAGAGCGAAACACAGATCTTCGGCGTGACGCTCGGCTTCAGCGGCAACCATCAGATGGTGATCGACCGGACCGATGACGGCCGCCGCCTCGTGCATCTCGGAGAGCTGTTCGAGCCGGGCGAGATGATCCTCGCACCGGGCGAAAGCTATGAAAGCCCGACAGCCTACGCCGGTGCCGATACAGAAGACTTCCACGCCTTCGTCCGCGAAGAGCTGACCACCTGGCCCGGCGGCAAGATGAGCCCGCGCCCGGTGACGCTGAACACCTGGGAAGGCAATTACTTCGACCACCAGATGGACTCGCTGAAAGCCCAGGCGACGGCAGCGGCCGAACTCGGCATCGAGCGCTTCGTGCTGGATGATGGCTGGTTCGGCAAGCGCGACGACGACACTACGAGCCTCGGCGACTGGGACATCGACGCCCGCAAATACCCGGAAGGACTGAAGCCGCTGGTCGACCACGTCACCGGGCTTGGCATGCAGTTCGGCATCTGGTTCGAGCCTGAGATGGTCAACCCGGTTTCCGAGCTCTACAGGGCGCATTCCGACTGGGCCCTGACGATCGAAGGGCGTCCAATTCTGGAATCGCGCACCCAGCTCGTATTGGATCTGACGCGTCCCGAGGTTTCCGATTACCTCTTCGCCAAGATCGACGCTGTGCTCTCCAATCATGCCATTTCCTACGTCAAGTGGGACATGAACCGCGACCTCACCCATGCGGCCGGGCGCGATGGCAGGGCGAAAACATCAGCGCAGACCCGGGCCGTCTATGCCCTGATGGACCGGGTCCGCGCGGCCCATCCTGATGTCGAGATCGAGAGCTGCGCCTCCGGCGGCGGACGTATCGACTACGGCGCCTTGAAGCGCACCCATCGCGTCTGGACATCCGATTGCACGGATGCGCTGGAGCGGCTGGAAATCCAGCGCGGTGCTTCGGTTTTCGTACCGCCGGAAATTCTCGGCAGCCATATCTCGGCCTCGCCGAACCATCAGACCGGTCGACGCCACACGCTTGCCTTCCGGGCACTGGTGGCCATCGCCTATCATCTCGGCGTGGAACTCAATCCGCTGGAGCTATCCGACGAGGAGCGCACGGAACTCAAAGTTTATATCGAGACCTACAAGCGCCTTCGCGGCCTGTTCCATGCACCGGGCGCAAGCTTCAGGCTGGAACCGCTCGATGGACGCTATGTCTGGGGTGCCGCTTCCCCGGAAAAGATTGTTGTGATCGTTGCTCAGGGTCCCCAAATGGTCGGCGAACAGCCCTCACCTTTGTATCTGCCCGAAAGCGTTACACGCTTCGGCGGCACCTGGACGATCTCCTCGATCCTGCCGGCAGAACCCGAATTCATCCGTATCTCCGAGGGGCAGAAGCGGCTTCTCTCCGGCGGGGTAACCTTCTCGCTCGACATGGCGGGCGCAAGCGGCCTGCCGCTGCCGATGCTGAAGCCGGAAAGCGCCCTGCTCCTCGAACTGACACCTTTCAAGGGAGGCAAAACCCATGGCTGACGTAAGCCTTCGCGACGTCAAGAAACAGTTCGGCGCGCTCAGCGTCATCAAGGGCGTCGATCTCGACGTCAAGGATGGCGAGTTCTGCGTCTTTGTCGGTCCTTCCGGCTGCGGCAAGTCCACGCTTCTGCGCATGATTGCGGGCCTCGAGGACATCACCTCCGGTTCGCTTGCGATCGGTGGCAAGGACATGACCAGCATCGGTCCGTCCGAGCGGGGCGTTGCCATGGTCTTCCAGTCCTATGCGCTTTACCCGCACATGACCGTCGAGGAGAACATCGGCTTCGGTCTGAAGATGACCGGTCATCCGAAGGCCATGATCACGGAACGGACCGCGATCGCGGCCAAGATGCTGCAGCTCGAGCCACTCCTGCAGCGCAAGCCCGGCCAGCTCTCGGGCGGCCAGCGCCAGCGCGTGGCCATCGGCCGTGCGATCGTGCGCAATCCGGAAGTCTTCCTGTTCGACGAACCTCTGTCGAACCTCGATGCGGCGCTGCGGGTCCAGATGCGCACGGAGCTTTCCAAGCTGCACCAGGACCTGAAGGCGACGATGATCTACGTCACGCATGATCAGGTCGAGGCCATGACCATGGCCGACAAGATCGTCGTGCTGTCGGCAGGCAAGATCGAGCAGGTCGGCTCGCCGCTCGAGCTCTATCACCGCCCGAACAATCTATTCGTTGCCGGCTTCATCGGCTCGCCGAAGATGAATTTCCTGAAGCTCCAGGCCTCGACTGCCGACGGCGCTGCCGTGGTGCGCCTGCCCGGCGCCGAGATCGCGATCCCGACGCACGGGGCAAACGTTCCGGACGGCGAACTGACCTTCGGCATTCGTCCGGAGCATATCGATGCAACCGGCAAGGGGGACGTCGTGATCGACGCGACCGTCAAGCTCGCCGAATATCTGGGATCTGAGACGCTGTTCTTCGTGACACTCGCCGATGGCTCGGAGCTTTCGGTGAAGGCCGATGGCCTCGCCACCGAGAAGCCCGGCCAGACGCTGCGCCTCGGCATCAACGCCAAGGCCTGCCATCTCTTCGACAAGGACGGCAAGGCCGTCATCAATGGGGATCTGACACGATAATGCTGGGCGTCTGCTACTATCCGGAACACTGGGACGAAAGCCGGTGGCGAACCGACGCGCGCCGGATGCGC
>JAIXSF010000175.1 GCA_027484835.1 Rhizobiaceae bacterium
ATGACGAGGGCTTCTACGACGTCCAGCAGAAGGGCATCCAGCCCGACTTCAACCTACGCGGCGTCTTCCGCACGGGGCCGGACGGACATTACTGGTTCCGCGCGGTAAAGCCGAAATTCTACCCGACCCCCGACGACGGCCCGGTCGGCCAGCTGCTCGGCAAGCTCGGTCGCCATCCCTACCGCCCGGCCCATCTACATTACATCATCAAGGCAGATGGGTACGAGACGCTCGTCACCCACATCTTCGATCCGGATGATCAATACATCCATTCGGATGCGGTCTTCGGTGTAAAGGAAAGTCTGCTCGCGAAGTTTGACAGGATCCAGGATCAGGACTGCGCCGCCACCTATGGCTTCAAAGGTGAATTCTGGGAAGTGAAGCACGATTTCGTGCTGGTCGACACCGCCTGATCGTTTGGCGGACCGAGCCCTTACTGCCTGAGATTGCAGCATTTTCTCAGGCGATTTGAAAAAGCGACAGACCAATTCTGGGCGGGGCGAAAAAATCTGATTTTTCTCGGGAACTCTTTGTTCCCTCGCGCGTTGGCCGCAGCAATGCGGCCAAAGCCGCCTGGGGGCTCAGTGTATACAGAAGAATTGTTAGAAGACCGTCTGCGGGCTATCATCAAGGTCGGGTCGTTTTCCGTTTTCAGGATGACGGCGGACTGGAGCGAGATGATATCGCTTGAAGGTCATGGCCGACTAATGGGCGTCGCCTGCCCTCGGTCGAACTGGCTAAACGAGATGATCCCGGCTGCCGAGCATAAGGCTATCAGGGACAAGATCGCGGCCAGTCTTTCGAGCGATCCGTCGATGGAACTCGACCATCCCTTCATCGCGGCGGACAAGAGCATCGGGTGGGTCCGAACGCGAGCGGTTCCGATCAAGGCGGCCGACAACCGGATCATCGAGTGGTTCGGGACGATGACCGACATCACCGAACTCAAGGAAGAAGACGAGCGGCAACGATTCCTGCTCGCCTGGAGTGACCGCATCAATCCGCTTGCAACGCCCCAATGCGTAATGCAGGCGAGTGCCGAAACCCTGGGGCAGTTTCTCAACGCAGGTCGTGTGCGATACATCGAGATGGATGATGACACGATGGTCTATGCCCGCTCGGCGGAATGGGTCAATCGAGATCTGGAAGTAGAACCGATCGAGCTGCGCTTCACGCTCGCCCAGTTCAATCCGACGATGGTAGCCAAGGTGAAATCTGGCCGGGCATTGGTAACGTCCGATGTGCGCGAGGACCCGGACCTTCGGCCCCAGGCAGAACTGTTCGAAGCCAACAAGGTACGCGCCGGCATTCTGGTGCCTCTCGTCAAGGATGGCCGGCTATCCGGTGCACTCAGCGTGCACATGCCCCATCCTCGTCATTGGCGCGCGATCGAAGTCAGACTGGTTGAGGAAGTCGCCGAACGAACATGGTCAGCCGTCCAGCGAGCAAAGGCGGAAGCCAAGCTGATGGAGGCGACCGCCTCGATGAAGCTCGCCTTCGACGTTGTGAATATGGTGCCATGGCAACTGCTCCTGCCCGAGCGCATGGTCGTTCAGCCCCGAAGCCTGAAGGGCAATGCGGCTTTCTCGGGCAGCGATCCGGTTCCGCTCGCGCAGCTTGTGACAAGCCTGCATCCGATGGACCGGGATGCATTCCTCGGAACCGTCGATAGCTGCATTGAAACACGCGGCGCCTTCGATATGGAATATCGGCTCCTGGCGGGCGACGGCGTTTCCTGGATCCGCACCACGGGCCGCTTCGAGGACGCCGACGGCCGCCACTATCTGGTGGGCGTGTCCCAGAACATTACCGAGCGAAAGCTCGCCGAGGAGCAGCGCCGGCTGGACGCCGAACGGCTGAAGCTGATCTTCGATGCAGCCCACGATTATGCCGTCATCGCCATGGATCACGACGGTCGGATCACAAGCTGGAACAGCGGAGCCGAACGCATTCTCGGCTATTCCGAGGAAGAGGCTCTGGGATCGCCGGACGAGATGCTCTTCACGCCCGAAGACATCTCGCTCGGCCTGCCCTCCATGGAGAAGGCACTCGCGCTCGATGCCGGTCGTGCCGAGAATGAAAGATGGCACCTGCGCAAGGACGGCACCCGCTTCTGGGCCAGCGGTCAGATGGTAACCCTGCAGAACGGCTCCAATGACGGCTACCTCAAGATTTTCCGCGACCTGACCGAGAAGAAGCAGGCAGAAGAGCGCCTTGCCCTCCTCGTCGATGAACTGAATCACCGTGTCAAGAATACGCTGTCGACGGTGCAATCCATCTGCCGTCAGACGCTGCGCATGGGAGGCGTCCCCGACGACGTGCAGCGCCGGATCGTTGACCGCATCCAGGCATTGTCGTCCTCGCATGACCTCTTGACCCGGGAGCACTGGGCGGGCGCGCCGCTGGTGGAACTGGTCGAGAAGGTACTGGCGCCGTTTCGCGGCGGCGTGGCGCCGGAGCGGATCGATATCTCAGGCCCGCCCCTTCTCCTGACGCCAAAGGCAGCCCTTGCCTTGACCATCGCCCTGCATGAGCTGGGCTCCAATGCGCTCCGCTATGGCAGCCTTGGCCCGGCAGCTGGAAGCCTTACCCTGGAATGGCGCGTCCTGGACGACAGTTTCGAACTGGAATGGCGCGAAGTTGGCACCGGCACGATCACCCGGGAGCGACGAGGTTTCGGCTCCCGCATCCTCGAGGATGCACTGGCTCACGAGCTTGATGCCGAAGTCACGCTCAATTTTGGGCGCGGCGGGCTACACTGCAAACTGAAGATTCCTCTGGAAGGAAATGTAAGATGAATTCACCACGCAGTCTCAAGGGACAGAGGGTGCTGGTTGTCGAAGACGAGGCGTTGATCGCCATGCTCACCTGCGACTACCTGGAAGAGCTTGGCTGCAGTATCGTGGGGCCCGTAGCGACTGCGGACAAGGCTCTGGCGGCCATCGAGGGAGAGCCAGTCGATCTGGCAGTGCTGGACGTCAATCTTGGCAACGGACGGACGAGCTTTCCGATTGCCAAGGCGCTCAGCGAGCGATCGACACCTTTCATGTTCGTCACGGGTTACGGAAGCAGCGGCGCACGCGAGGAGTTTCCGGACGCCCGTGTTTTGGCAAAACCATTCAGTGATGCGCAACTGGCCAGGGAACTGGCAGCGCTTCTGGAGAGCTGAACACGCATAGCCTGCAGGCAGACGGCAACCGCCTCAGCGAACGTGATACACCGTTGGGAAGGACGCGAATGCGAATGACGCTGGGCCTTCGACTGCTTTTGATCACATTGGCGGGCATCCTGCCGATGCTGGCGATTATTGTCTTCAACGAGCATAGCGTCCGCCAGTCGCGTTATCTCGAGATACACCAGCTGGCCGCAGCCGACGCCCAACAGGCAGCCCTTGAGATCGAGCGACTGATCACGGGCGCCGAGAATGTCTTGAAAACCGTCTCTGCCGCGCCTTTGATCGAGCGGTTGGATGCCGTTCGCTGCGCCGACTATCTTTCGAACATCAAGGGCCAGATCCCGGAACTCTTCCTGATCGTCGTGTATGATGCAAACGGGAAGACAATTTGTCGTTCGGACCGCTCCCAAGTCGTCACCGACATCTCCGATCTCACCTATTTCAAGACTGCGGTCGCAAGTCCGGGCAAACTCTCGGTCGGAACCTATACGCAAAGCCGGACAGCAGAGCACCCCGTGCTGCCGCTCGCTCTTGGTATTCCCGCAAAGGAAACGAAACCGGCGATTGTTGTGGCCGCAGCGCTGGACCTCGACTGGCTTGCGGGCATTCTGAAGCACCGCGAAATCGCAAGCAACGGATCGCTGACGATCGCCGATGCAGACGGCGTGATCATCGCACGCGAACCCTTCCCCGACAGGTTTGTCGGCACGGCAATACCAGAAAACTTCATGCATCTGGTGCGGGCAACAAGTTCCGGAACGCTGGAGGTGGTCAGCCAGGACGGCACGAGACGCATCATTGGCTATGTTCCCGCTTCCGTTTCGCCGGACGGCATTTATCTGAGCGTCGGCATTTCCGTCGACGATGCCTTTGCCGAAATTGACCGCGGCTCGCTCCGCGCCGCAACCATCGCGATTTCGGCATCTGCCATCGCGCTTCTGTTGGCCCATTGGTTCAGCCGCAAGCTTGTCCAGGGTCCTGTTCTCAAAATCCAGCAAAGCGTGAGCGCACGCCGCAAGGGACAGGGAACGATGCGAACCGGCATGGACAGCAGACAGGGCGAGCTGGAAGCGCTGGGACAGGAGTTCGACCAGTTCATGGACGAGCTTGACCGGGCAAACGCCGACCGTCTCCACGCCGAAGAACGCCGCCAGTTGATGACCCACGAGCTCTCGCATCGGCTGAAGAACGTGATCGCCACCATCCAGTCCGTGGCCGTGCAGACCTTTAGGGGACAGACCGCTCCGGATGTTCTGACGACCTTCACCCAGCGGCTCGGATCGATCGCCACAGCCCATCACCTGCTCCTGCGCGACACCGAGAGTGCATCCTCCATCCGTGCGACCGTTGAGGCATCGATCGCAACATTTGCCAATCTGGACAATCAGCGGATCAGGCTGGAAGGACCAGAAATCCGCATCAAGCCCGCGTCAGTCCAGTCGCTCGCGATGGCGCTGCATGAGCTTGCCACCAACGCGGTGAAATACGGCGCGCTTTCGAACGATCTCGGATCGATCCGCATCTCCTGGAATGTCTCGGACGACATTTTCAGGCTCGAATGGCGGGAAGTCGGTGGACCACTGGTGACGCCGCCCGATCACACCGGCTTTGGCACGAAGATGATCGAGCGGGTTCTCTCCATGGAGCTGAAGGCTGACGTATCCCTGCGATACGAACCGACGGGGGTCGTCTGCGTGATCCTTGCACCCGTCTCCACGACCGTGGACGGGACATCGGAAGACAGCCAAACGTAACCGGCGAAGAAGCGGCCTGCGGTTTGCACAGGCCCCGGTCTGGGGGTTACCGGTCCAACCACCGAACTGCGAAGGGGCAATACTGCCCCTTCGCGTTTGGCACCGAAGTGTCATGGGGTGGAGTTTGGTCGTCTCAAGCAGCCCGGCTCGTTGCCGACCGCCCGACGACGAAACGGGAGATCATCTGACTCAGCGTGTTGGCTTCGCCATTCAGCACGGCCGAAGCAGCCGTCGTTTCTTCGACCATCGCCGCGTTTTGCTGCGTTGCCTGATCCATATGGTTTACAGCCGTGTTGATTTCTCGCAGGCCCGAGGCCTGTTCGCCGGTCGCCCGTGAGATCTGCTGCATGAGAGAATCGATCGCCTGAACCTGTTCGGCAATCCTGTCGAGGGCACCGCCGGTTTCCGCGACGAGGGTCACACCCTGACCGACCTGCTCGTTCGAGGCGGAAATGAGCGCCTTGATTTCGCGGGCAGCCTGGGCAGAGCGCTGCGCGAGTTCCCGGACCTCCTGCGCGACCACGGCAAAGCCCTTGCCGGCTTCGCCCGCGCGGGCGGCTTCGACCCCGGCATTCAGAGCCAGCAAGTTCGTCTGGAAGGCAATCTCGTCGATCACCCCGATGATCTGGCTGACCTTACTCGAGCTGTCTTCGATCCCTTCCATGGCCGCGATCGCCTTGCGAACGACCTCGCCGGATCGTTCAGCCTCCGTGCAGGCGGTCTTCACTTTACCGGCTGCCAACTGTGCATTGCCGGCGCTTTCGTTGAGCTTGTCGGCGATTTCGCCGAGTGCTGCCGTAGTTTCCTCGAGGCTCGCTGCCTGCTGCTCCGTCCGCTTGGACAGTTCATCGGAGCTGCGGCTGATTTCGCGCGTACCACCGTTTAGGGTATCGACCGTAACGTTGAGGCGGATGACCGTCTCTTCAAGGCTCTGAACAGCGGAGTTGTAGTGATCGCGCAGCTCTTCATAGGAGCCCGGGAAAGGCTCGGTGATACGGTGCGAAAGGTTGCCGTCGGCAAGCTGCTGCAGGCCCTTGCCCAGTGCAATCACAACCTTGCGCTGGGTTTCTGCCACGCCTAGGCGCTCGGCTTCCGTCTGACTGCGCTGCTCTTCTGCCGCAAGTCGCTGACGTTCTGCCACTGCTTCGAGGCTGCGGCCCTCGGCGAGCTTGTGGCGGAACACATCGAGCGAAGTCGCAAGCGCGCCCACTTCGTCCTGGCGCTCCTGCCCGGCCACCGGCTGTTCGTAGTCACCTTCGGACAGCCGACCGACTTCTTTCAGCAGCGATCCGATCGGCTTCTGGATGAACAGGCGCACTGCAATCAGCAGCGAGATGATGACCGCCGCCATGATCACAAGACCACCCGCGATGAGGATCAGCGTCTGCTGGTTCACGACCGCGGAAACAACCGCGACAGGCACATCCTCGACAATCATCCAGCGGGTATTGAGACCGGGCAACTCGAAGGGCATCACGACACGAAACACCGGTTCTTGATCTACGCCGATGACGTCTTCGAGAATGACTGTCTCGCCCTTCAAGGCTGCAGCCTTGGCTGTCGCGTTGCCTTCGAATTCATAGCTTTTCATGACATTGCCCTTGTCGGGCGCGGTCAGCCAACTGCCTCCGGCCGACAGGAGATAGACCCGTCCCCCGCCGAAAGGCCGTTGGTTTTCGAGGGCTCCGGACAGCGCGTCCAGACCGACATCGACGCCGAGAATGCCACGAAGCTTATCGTTGGTGATGACCGGATAGGCGATACTCATCATCAGAATGCCGCCGGCCTCGTCTTCGACATAGGGTTCGGTCGCAGCACCGGCGCGCGTCTTGGCCGGAAGCGCGAAATAGCTTTCCTCACGATTGATGGCATCTGGAATGATCAGTTCGAACCCATTGGCACCGCGCGTCCAGTACGGCGTGAACTCTCCACTGGCATTGGTACCGGTCGCGGCACTTGGCTCGTACTTCTGGCCATCGAAGCTGTTTACCTCTTCCAGAAGCCAGGAGCCGAAGACGAGATCGAACTTTTCGATCAGCGCCGGCAGCATCGCGGTCACATCGGCACGGTCGACGTCGGTACGTTCGACGGCCGATGCCATCACCTTCACGGAACCCGCCAGGTTGTTCAGCTGGGAAGCGACCGCGGCAGCCGTTGCTCGGGCATCCGTCCGAGCTTGGTCGAGTGTCATGGACACCGTGCGCTCGCGGACCTGATAGATAACGGCTGCGAAGGTCACGGCGAGACACAGCAGGATGGCCGTGGCGCTCACGCTGAGCAACTTGAAAGCTAGTGTCCTGTTCATGATCGATCCTTGATCCTGGTCCTTGGCCGACCTCGAAGACATGCTTGAAGGTGGGCGGTCTGTTACTGTCGAGTGTGCCTGCGCCTCTATAAAAAAGTGCTAATTTTCAAATTTATCGATAAAACTCGTTTCGATAAGCGAGAGATTCCAACCAGTTCCGGCGGGAACCATTGTCACCGCACCACAAGGTCTGATGGTTTGGCTAGGGCGCCGAAGATCGTGGAATGGAGACCTGCCAGGCGCCGTTGACGAGCAGCAAGCTACTGGAATAAAGTTAAATTTACCGTGAAGATGATAATAACTCGTGGGCCTTGCGCCGAAGATGGAGAGGTTTCCTTGAACGCCAAGATTGCCACACCGCATGCGAAGAAGACTTGGCCCTTCTATTGGATCAGCCGGGTCGATCAGCGTTATGTTCAGGTCCTGGAAAAACGGCTGAAGCCCATGGGCCTCGATGCGCCGCGCTGGCGAGTCCTCATGTCTTTGCATGAGGACACCTATCTGTCGGTATCGGAAATTGCGGAGTTCTCTGCCATGCGGCTCAACACGACGACAAAAGTCGTGCAGCGCCTGATAGCCGACGGACTGGTGACGACACGCGTGCGCCCGACCGATGCGCGCGCGACGGAAGTGACCCTCACGCCGGAGGGCGAGCGCATGGGGGCCCTTGCGCTTGTCGAAGTGCGTGACATCTTCGAACTCGCCTTCCGCTCCGTCAGCAATCAGGAGATGGACGTGCTGAACGGAATCCTTGAAAAGGTGTTCAGCCAGCTGAAACGCATGTGATCCGGCATCCCTCAACGAACGGCCGCGGCTTCCAGATGGTGGAAATGGCGGCCAAACCAGATCAGCCCCTGGGGTTGGTCTGAATGCAGCCGCACGGTATCGACCTCACAGGTCAGCACCGAATGGGAGCCGACCGAGCGGACATCGACGATCCGGCAGTCGAAGGCGACTTCAGCATCGTCGAGAACCGGAGCACCGGTTCCAAGTTCGATCCAGTTGGCGCCCTCGAAACGATCACTGGCATCCTTGCTGGCGAAGCGCCTCGAGAGTTCCTGATGGCGACCACCGAGAACGTTGACGGCCAGAACGCCATTCTCGACGAAGAGATCGTGGCAGCGAATACCCCGATTGACGCAAACGATCAGCGTCGGCGGACTATCGGTCACGGACACGACAGCGGAAGCTGTCATGCCATGGCGACCGCCAGGGCCGTCCGATGTCAGAAGGGTCACGGCGGCGCCGAGACGGCTCATGCCCTCGCGGAAGGTCAAGGCAGCTTCAGTGGGCTGTGGTATCGTCATTCTTTCCTCCTCGCGCGTCAGCGCATCAAACATCCAGAACCAGTTTCGAACTGCAGGACCGCGAACAGCAGGCGCAGATCATCGTGGCCTCCTCCCGTTCGTCGTCGGTCAGGAACTTGTCGCGATGGTCGGGCGTCCCCTCCAGGACGTCGGTCACGCAGGTGCCGCAGACCCCCTCCTCGCACTTGACCTCGACCTTGACACCCGCCCGGGCCAGCGCCTTGGCAATGGTGTCCGTGGGGCCAACCGTCACCGTGATGCCGGAGCGCCGGGCCTCCACCTCGAAGCTCTGGCCCGATGGGTCGACGTCGGCGCTGAAGTACTCGCGGTGAATATTTGCAGATGCATGTCCGGCCGCCTCAGCACCGGAAATCACCCAGTCCATGAACCCTTGCGGCCCGCAGACATAAAGATGCGTATCGGCCGCCGGAACGGGCAAATCACGGGTCAGATCCAGCTTTTGCTCGACGGCCTGATCGTCAAAGTGGAAGACGACCTTATCCTTCCAGGGCGCATGTGCGATGATCTGGCAGAACGCCGTGACGGCATGGGACCGTGTACAGTAATGCAGCACGAAATCCCGACCGAGCGCATGCAGCCGACGCGCCATGGCAAGCATCGGCGTTATCCCAATTCCCCCGCCGAACAGGACAGTCTTTTGGGCGGTTTCCGCGAGCGGAAAATGGTTCCGCGGACCGTCGACCTCGAAGATCACGCCGGGCAGAGCCAGCTTGTGAACGGCAGCAGATCCGCCGCGTGTCTTCGGGTCGAGCAACACGCCGATTTCGTAGAAGCCCGTTTCCGCCGGATCCGAACACAGTGAATACTGGCGCCACAGGTCGACTTTGCCGTCATTGAGCCGCAGGTCTAGATGCGCACCCGCTTCGAAACTCGGCAGAGGTGCACCGTCCGGACGTGCAAGCCGCAGGCGCAGGATATTGCCGGGCTCTTCTAGGCGTTCGGCGATTTTCAGGGTCAAGCCTTTCGAAGTCATGTCTCACCTCACCGCATGTAAATGCCGCCATTGACGTCCCAACAGGCGCCATTGACGAAGTCAGCCGTCGGGCCGGCCAGAAGAGCAACGAGTTCGGCCACGAAGACGGGATCGCCGAGCCTACCGACGGGGATGTTGGCGAGCGCACCCGCCATCTTCTCCGGCGTGATCACCGAGCGGACCATGGGTGTATCCATCGGCCCCGGGGCAATCGCATTGCAGGTGACGCCGAACGGCGCGAGATCGCGGGCGAAAACCTTGGTCAGCGTCAGGATGGCGCCTTTCGAGGCGGCGTAATGCGCGCCGGTTGCCGTGCCGCCATTCTGCCCCGCAAGCGAGGCCAGATTGATGATCCGGCCGAAGCCGCGATCCTTGAAATGGCGACCGAAGATCTGACTGCCGGCGAACGTGCCGCCGGCATTCGTGGCCAGCACAGCATTGAAGTCCGCCGGATCGATGTCGAGCAGCGGCTTCACCGCCGTGCGGGCGGCATTGTTTACCAGCACCTCGACGGATCCCCAGCGCTCGACAGAGCGATCGAGGACAGACTGGAAGTCCTCGGGCTTCGACACGTCAAGCGTCGCGGTCACAGCCGTTTCGCCCGCGAGATCGAGTTCGGAGGCGAGGCTTGCCCCCGCCTCCGCGTCCACATCGGTGATCACAACGCGGAAGCCCGCGCGGTGCAACGCCCGGGCGATCTCGGCACCGAGGCCGCGGGCAGCTCCCGTGACGACCGCCGTCTGGATCTTTTCTGGAAGAGGTGCCGCCATCAGAACAAATAGCTGAACGAGTTCAGCATCCCATCCGAGTTGAGAAGGCGCACCACCTTGTTGCGGATCTTGAAGCCTTCGCCAGATGCGACCAGAACATGGCGAACATTGGCGGCCCAGATACGCTGGCGGCCGAACTTGTCTTCGACCACCTGCTCGGCGCTCGAAACCGTCACGGTATCGCCCTCGACCGCGTCGATGACGAAACGCGACACGGTACGGACGGTGCGTGCCGGCGGTGCCGAGGAAATCGAGAAGCCTTGCTGGAAGCGCTGGATGCGGTCGCGCCGCATCCGGTCGTTGTCGTGGCAAAGGTTCAACTGGTTGTCGAAATCCTCGCCCTCTCCGATCGGCAGCGTGTAGAAGCCCTCCGGAATCCAAAGCGCGAGCCAGGCGTCGTAGTCCTTGCCATCCAGCAGGGCCGCCTCGGCCCAGAGAAAGGCGCTGACCTTTTGCAACAGCGCCAGGTCCGTGGTTTTGACCATCATGTTCATACCGACATCATCCTCTTCCACATGTGATAGGCGGCACGCATGCCGGTCTCGGCACTGATATGGCCGCGCGGACCGAGGTCGCCGGGTTGCTCGTCGACAAGGCCGCGGTTGACGAGGATGGGCAGGTCCTCGCCACCCTTCGTACCGCGCTGGACCCGCTCCCAGACTTCCGCATCGTCAGGCGATCCGAAGCCCATGGGACCCTGGAAGTGCTCATGCAGACGGAGCCTGACACGATTGGCCGCCGCAGGACCGCCATCCATGCCAAGTGCGATATGGCGGATGTCGGTACGCTCGACGTTGACGGGGGTGAGCACGCGGAAGAAGGCGAGCGAGAGAGAGACGTTGGGGAAGAGATTGAGATTGAAGCCTGCACCACCGACGGCGCGTACGATCTTCAGCACCTGGTCCTCCGGATACCCGTATTCGCGCAGTTCATGCACAAGCGGCATGAACCGTTCCTCGATCGGATCATCGAGGTGCTCGTCGAGATCGATGCGCTCGGGGATCATCACCATCACGGAATGGCCATTGCCGAGATCTTCGACATAGCCCTTGCCCGTATCGAGGAACTTGAAGGCTTCTTCCGCGTCGCCGTCCAGCGACTGCATGAAGCTCTTGTGCACGACCGGGAAGTGATACGCATCGGTCGTGTTTTCGAGCTGGATCTTCCAGTTCATAGGCACAGTGAACTGATGCTCGCCAAGCACCTTGACCGGGAAACCACCGCCCTGCTTCATGAACAGGTCGATGTAGCGACACACGCCCGGACCGAGGAAGTCGACCAGCGGCTCGATCTCGTCATTGAAGGTGGCAAAGATCATGCCGGCATAGCTTTCGGTGCGCAGCGTCTTCAGGCCATGCGCACCCTTGTCGAAATCTTCGCCGTACTGTTCGGGATAAGGCAGACCGCGAAGCGACCCGTCCAGGCCGTAGCCCCAGCCGTGATAGGGGCACTGGAAGGACGAGGTCTTGCCCTTCTTGACCTCGCAGACGGTCGCCGCACGGTGCCGGCATCGATTGACGAGGACATTCACCTCGCCCTTGCGGTCACGCACCACTATGACGGGCTCAAGCCCGACATTCGAGAGCTTGAACGACCCCTTGTCGGCAAGTTCGCTGTCATGCGCGACCCAGACCCAGGTGCGCTTGAAGATGCGCTCCATCTCCTCCTTGAAGAGGTCGGTGTCTTCATACATTGCGGTCGCGACCTTCGCTTCGGTTGAATAAAGCGCGTCGAGATCGCTGAATTTTTCTGCTGCATCCAACATGACAGCTCCTGTCCGTTCTCAGAGTTCGGGGATGGTGAGCGCGCGACCCATACGGGCTTCGACACGCATGTATTTCCAGAGCCGATGATCCTCGTCATCGACCACGATCGTGCGCAGCAGGTTGCAGGCTGCGATCACCGACTGGCGGTCGGGAAAGTCGCAGAGCATGTACCAGGTCCAGGGAAAGGCGGGCGATGTGCCGACCTGGGTCTGGTCGTCATCGAGCGTGCCGAGCACGGTCACGCCGTCGAGTTTGGCAACGCCGGACATGAAGGCCTGTGTCGCCTTCCAGACGCCACCGATCTGGCCGAAGGGCAGATCGAAGAAGGCAGGCTGCACTGCCAGGCAGAGAAGGGTTCGGATGGGTGTCGGTTCAGACATCGGATGTTCCTTTGCAAGTCTCAGGTTCACGGATAGCCGGGCGGCGTCTGCTGTTCGAAGAGCGCGGCACCGGCCGCCTGCCAGCTGCCGGCATTGATGAAGGCATGCTGGGCAACACAGGCCGCATCGACCATGGCGCGGCCGAGCGGATGGCCTGACGTCATGGCGTCCGAACCACCAAGCACGAAGGCGAGGCGAGCGGCTTCGGCGCCGTCCTGGGCGGCCTTCGAGGCGGCGTGGCGCAGACGGATGTGGGTTTGCCGGTCGATCTCGCCCTGCGTCTCCATCTGCCGCCAGCCAGTTTCGATGGCATCGTAAAAGGCGGATCGCGCACCGGCGAGCAGGCCCTCGGCACGGGCAAAATCGATCTGCACATAAGCGCGTGCTGCAGGGCTTGGCGCACCGGTGATCGAGGTTCGGCCAAGCGCATCGCTCCGGACCCAGTCGAGGGCCGAGCGTGCCGCTCCGAGCGCCACCACGGCCAGAACCTGTGCGGCAAGGGCCATGGCCGGATACCGGAAGATGATGTCATCCATCTGTGGCTTGCCACCACGGATAAATGTCCAGTCCTCGGGCACGATCACGCGGTCCGCCACGATGTCATGGCTTCCGGTGGCTCTGAGGCCAATCGTGTTCCAGGTTTCGTCGACCGTGACCTTGTCGCGCGGCATGATGGCCGTACGCGGCAGCGGGCTCGCCTCGCCTTCGATCTTGATCCCGGCGCCGACGATGGAAGCTCCCATCACGCCGGAACCCCACGGCCAGCGACCGCTGACCTCGAAGCCGTCGCCGACGCGTCTGGCCGCTTGCGGCGGAAACATCGCCCCGGCAAACACCGTGTTGGGATCCGTGCCGTAGATCTTTGCATAGGTCTCAGGCGGCAGGGATGCGAGATAGGTGGCGGAGACACCGAAGCTCGCGACCCAGCCGGCAGATGCATCGGCCGACGCGATCTCTTCGACCAGCCGACAGAAAGCCTGAGGTGTCAGTCCGTCACCGCCGAAACGCTCCGGCACGAAGGCGCGATAAACGCCTACGTCCTGGAACCTGCGTACGATATCAACCGGGATGTGGCGGAGCTCCTGGAACTCCTGCCGCCTGACCTTGATCTCGGCCTTCAGGGCCTCCAGCGCGTTGGCTGGCGCTATGGTGCTATGGGAATTCATGCTTCTCCCCTCAGGTTTGAGAAAATCGGGTGGTGATCGCAAAGCCAGCGGGCGACGGCACAAAGCCGTGCGTCCGAACCCTTGCGGGCAATGAGCTGGATGCCGGACGGCAGATCGGTCGACGTTACGGCCGGCAAAACGATGGCCGGGTGACCGGACAGATTGAACGGACGGAGATAGCGGGTCAGCGGCAGGACCTTCGCAGGATCGAATGCTTCCGACAGAAGTGGCGGCGCCTGCGGCAAAGCCGGCGTGACGATGACGTCGAACTCCGAAAGACAGTCGTCGACGGACTGCGTGAACGTTCCTCTGATGTCCTCGGCCGCCGCGAGAACCGCGTCGCTGATCGCACGCGCGCCTTCCAAACGAAGACGGATGTCCATTCCGAATGGCGCACCGGCCTCGAGATGCGTCAGGTTCGCATCGAGCGTTTCACGGGCGATGATCGCCATGCCGGCGCGAAAGGCATCATCCAGGTCCGGCAGATGGACCGCCCGCGTCACCATCCCGGCCAGCGACAGGGCCAAATGGGCTTCGATCATCTCGGGATCATCGGTCTCATCCGTCGCGAGCCAGCCGAGACGCGGAGCGCTCCTCAGCGTTTCGGTCCGATAGTCAGGGGCGATCATCTCCATGGCGCGGTCGATCATGTCGATTGTTCGTGCCAGGGGGCCGATGCAGTCGAGAGAACTGGCAGTCGGCAGTGCCCCACGACGATCGACCCGACCGAATGTGGGCTTGAACCCGATCACGCCACAGCAGACGGCCGGCTGACGTACGGAGCCGCCGGTATCCGTACCGATGGCGAAATCGACAGAGCCTGCGGCCACGGCAACAGCCGAACCCGACGACGACCCGCCGGGAATACGATTGGGCCAGCGCGGATTGACCGGCGTGCCTTCGAAGGCGTTCACGCCGGTCATGCCATAGGCAATTTCATGCAGGCGCGTTTTGCCGACAATGCGACATCCCGCGTCGAGCAGCCGATCGACAACGGCGGAATTGGTCAGGGCCGGAGCAGCATCTGCATAGGCGGCAGATCCGCAGCGGGTGGTATGGCCCGCCACATCCAGACAGTCCTTGATCGCGACGGTCAGACCGCCATCGGCGCCCAGTGCCAGCATGCTGGCAAAAGCCGTTTCGGCCGCACTCCCGTTCTGTCCATCCCGATTGATCATTGTCACGTTCCCTTTTACGTGAAAATTACTACAAATGATCGTCCTGTCAATCCGATATTCAATCGGTTTCGAGTTTTTATTGTTTTAGATCAATTACTTGAGACGAGCGCAAAGCTTCGCCCCCGGCATGACGCCGGCCCACTCTTTCGATTTGGGTGCCTGGACAGCGCCTCCTCAGCGCGCCAGGACTTCTTTTTACCACGAAGAGAACGCGATCAGTGTTGCAGCGGCTGCAATACTGTTTTTAGGCGGAGCTTCCGCAATGAAATCAGAGACTTAAAAGCCACCTGCCTTAAATTAATTATTACGTGAATATTACCGCTTGACGCAAGCATCGCCCCCGATACCATTCCAAGCGTGCGGGAGAGGAAACCAAAGGCTTCGCCATCCTGATCGCACGTGCCTTCCCGCAGAAGGCCTATCGCTTGCGAAGGGGACATCCATGACTGCCGATACCGATCTCACAGCCCTGCTGCGCCGCGTCGAGGTGCTCGAGGCGGAAGCTGACATCCGCCGCATCCAGGCGCGCTACATGTTTCTCTGCGATACGCCCAATCCGGAATTCGGCGTGGCCGACGACATGGAGCGCATCGACCGGATCATGCAGCTCTATACCGAAGATGCCGTCTGGGAAGGTGTCGGCGAATACTACGACAACCAGTTCGGGCGTGCCGTGGGCGCAGCCGCGATCCGAAAGCATTTCGAAGGCTTCTGGGGCGGCAAGACGGACCCGGCGCTGATCCTCAACTGCCACTACCTGACGTCCGAACAGATCCACGTGCATGAAGGCGGGACGACTGCCGATGGCCAGTGGGTTCACATGCAGCCCTGGCTCTTTTCCGACGGCAAGGCACTTCTGCGCTCCTCGCGGCTGAACAACACCTTCCGCAAGGAGCCGGATGGCACCTGGAAGATCACACGCACACGGACCGAAAACGTCTTCGTCGCACCGCTGTCGGCCACCTGGGCATCGGACTATCCGTCGAAGTCCGTGCTGATGAAACCGTAAGGCTTCGCCGACATTACACGCGGCCTCCTACAAGCCGACAGACATGAAAAACGCTCCCGGCACAAACCGGGAGCGTTTTCATTCGATGGAGAAAAGGCTGATAGGGAGGCCAAAGCGGACGCTCCCGGTTGCCCGGAAGCGCCCGCATCGTTCATCTTAGCGATAGGCAACGCAGACCGACTTGGTCTCGAGATAGTTGTCGAGCGCGCCGCGTCCGTGTTCACGGCCAATGCCCGATTGCTTCATCCCGCCGAAGGGCATGTTCTGATCCGGGATGTTGTGGCTGTTGACCCAGACGGTGCCGGCTTCGAGCTTCGGCACATAGCGCATCATCTTGTTGATATCCGTCGTCCAGATCGAGGCCCCCAGGCCATAGCGCGTGTCATTGGCCATCGCGATCGCCGCATCCGCATCGTCGAACGGCGTCATGGTGATGACAGGTCCGAACACCTCGTCCTGCATCAGGGCCATGTCCTGCCGCACATCGGTAAAGAGTTCCGGCGCGACAAAGAAGCCCTGGGACGGAGCCGTGGCACCGATGACCGGCTTCGCGCCATCTTCAATGCCACGTGCAATGCAGGCCTTCACATGCGCCTGGTGGCGGGCGGAAACGACGGGATTGATCTGGTTGCGCGGGTCGAGACCCGAACCGATGGCGAGACTGCGGGTGACATTGGCGATCACCTCGAGCGCCTTCTCGTAGATACCCTTCTGGGCATAGATGCGCACGCCAGCACAGCAGGTCTGCCCGGTATTGAAGAAGCTACCGATGCCGGCAGCGAGACCGAGCAGGTCGAGATCCATGTCGTCGAACATGATCATCGGCGCCTTGCCGCCGAGCTCCAGCGTCACGCGCTTCATGTCCTTCATCGCCTGCACGCCGATCAGCTTGCCGGTTTCCGTCGAGCCGGTGAAAGTGATCTTGGCGACCTGCGGATGCGCAACGAGCGGCGCTCCGGTCTCCTCGCCGAAACCGGTCACGACATTGACGACGCCCTCGGGAACGCCGGCTTCCAGGCAGATTTCAGCCAGACGGATGGAGGTGAGCGGCGTTTCCTCCGCCGGCTTCAAGACCACCGTGCAACCGGCTGCAAGCGCCGGCGCGATCTTCCACACGGCCATATTGAGCGGGAAATTCCAGGGCGTGATCGCGGCAACGACCCCGACGGCTTCCTTGCGGGTATAGGCCTGGTAACGCATGCCGGGCGGGATCGGGATGGAGACATCCAGCGTCGATCCCTCGATCTTGGTCGCCCAGCCCGCCATATAGCGGAAATACTCGGCAGAGGACTGAACCTCGATGAGGCGCGAGAGCATGATCGACTTGCCCTGGTTCAGCGTCTCGAGCTGGGCAAGCTCTTCGCCATGGGCTTCGATCAGGTCGGCAATTTTCAGGAGAATGCCTTGGCGCTGAGCCGGCAGCATCTGCGACCAGGGGCCCTCGAACGCACGGCGCGCCGCCTTCACGGCCAGATCGACATCCTCGGCCCCACAGGCTGGCACCTCGGCCAGCACCGAACCATCGGCCGGGTTGAAGACGGAATAGGTCCTGCCAGACAGCGCCGCATGCGGCTTGCCGTCGATCAGACACTTCGGTGCGGACAGAAAGGCGGTGACTTGCGCTGAGATGCTGGTCACGGCACTGTCAGGTTGGGCGATTTTCATGATGTTTCCCTCCGGTTTGGTTTTGTTCGTTCCACAGCCGCGTTCCCGGCGCAGCTGTCCGTCCAGGCTCAGGCTTGCTTCGCTGCGGCAGGAGCGAGGACAAAATCGAAATGCGCCCGCCAGCGCTCGCTGGGGCTCTCGACGGGTTGGAAATCGACGATCAGCGTCTCCTTCACACCAAAGACCGCGTCAGAGGTCAGATAGGCGTCGCCGGCAACGAAGATGTGGGTAATGAGGCGCTTGCAACCGGGCGCGGTGACCAGGAAATGCATGTGCGCAGGACGCCAGGGATGACGGCCGAGCGCGGCCAGCATCTTGCCCACCGGCCCGTCATCGGGGATCGGATAGGCGACCGGCTTGATGCCACGAAACGCATAGCGGCCTTCCTTGTCGGTCCGGAAGATGCCGCGATTGTTGTAGGGCGGCTGTACGTCCGGCTGCTGCACGTCGTAGAAGCCGTCCTCATTGTCCGACCAGACATCAATGAGTGCGTTCTCGATCGGCCGCCCGTCGACGTCGAGCACCCGGCCTTCGAAGAGACAGGTCTCGCCCTTGCCATCCAGGCTGATATTGGCGCCCATCTCGCGCTCCGGCGCTCCATCGACGTGGAAGGGGCCGAAAACCGTGGTCTCCGTGACCTGGCCTGGAGCGCGGTGATTGATGGCATCGACCAGCATGGATACGCCGAGCACATCCGACAGCAAGATGAATTCCTGACGCGCTTCCGAGCAGGTCTGCCCGGTTCGGGTGAGAAAATCGATCGCCGCCCCCCATTCCGCCTCGGTGAGTTCGACGTCCTTCACGAAGGCATGCAGGTGGGTGACGAGCGAAGACATGATGCGCGAAAGCCGCGGTGAGACCGACGGCCCCATGCGTTCGTTGACGACCTCTGCGGATGCCTCTTCAGTGAAATAGCGCATTTGTCCTCCTCCTCAGTCGATGACGGGCCGCTCACCGGAATGGGCACGGGTGATCAGCGTGGTGATCGCCTCCTTTTCCAGCGGCCGCGGATTCCAGTAGGGATTGGCAAAGGCACTCTCCACGGCTTTGCCGATGCCGTCCTCGGGCATGCCGATCTGGGAAAGCGCAGCAGGCGCCCGGATGGCTCGAGCGAGATCGAAGAGCGCGCCGCTCGGATCGGTACCCAGAACGTCGGTGAGCTTCTTCATGACGTCGGGGATCGCCGGCGCATTGTAGGCAAGCGCATGCGGCAGCATGATCGTATGGGTTTCGGCATGCGGCAGGTCGAAGCTGCCGCCGAGCGTGTGGCAGAGCTTGTGGTGCAGCGCCATGCCGACCGACCCCAGGCAGATGCCACAGAGCCACGCACCGTAGAGCGCATCGGCACGCGCATCACGATCGCCGGGTACCTTGGCAATGATCGGAAGCGCGCGTGCCAGCGACCGGATCGCCTCGATGGCGAGCGCCGAAATGATCGGGTTTGTCTCGCGGGCGTAGAGTGCTTCGATGGCATGCGCCATGGCGTTCATGCCGCTCGTCCCGGACATGCCGACCGGTAGTCCGAGCGTCTGCTCGACATCATAGATGACGACTTCCGGAAGCACCTTGAGCGTGGTTCGCGTCCGCTTCACACCATTCTCGGTCTGGCCGATGATCGGCGTCATTTCGGAACCGGCATAGGTGGTCGGTAAAACCAACTGCGGCAGATCGGTGCGCAGAGCGATTGCCTTGGAGAGCCCGATGGTCGAACCGCCGCCGACGGCAACGAGGACGTCCGCCGAAAGCGCGTCTGCCTGTTTCGTGGCAAGCTCGCTGACATCGACGGGCGTGTGCATGGCGGCACCGGCGAAGATCCCGGCCCCCGCCGGTCCGAGCAGCGCCAGCAGGCTTTCGGCTTCCGCCTTCTGGGCGGGGGTCGCGAGGACCAGTGCCCGCTGTTTGCCGAGACGTGCAAGCTCCTCCGGCAGGCGCGCTGTCGTGCCGAAACCGAAGATGACGCGGGCGGGGTGGCCGGTGTAGATGAACTCTCGCTCGCCCATCATGCCGCATCCATTGCGCGGAGGCGGTAATCCACCTGATAGCGGGCGACCCTCACCCCTTGCAGTTGGTCTCGAACGGCAAGGTGCAAAGGATGCGTCGCGTAGGCCTGAAGGCTGGCCTCACTGTCGAAATCGGTCACGAGAACCATGTCACACGCATAATCGATGCGGCTGTGGTCGATCCCGATCTCGAGGCTTATCAGACCGGGGATCCGGCCCCGCAGAGCCTCGAAGGCATTGCGGACGATCTCGATCGCCGTGGCGCGCTCTTCTGCTGTATCACCGGCCACATTCCACATGACGATATGGCGAACAGGGCTGGACTTGTGACCGGCATCGGACATCAGGAAACTCCGGAGATTGGTGGCGCGAAAATGTTCGGACCACGCATGCGAGACCGGAGCATCCTGCACGCCAATTGAAACGTGATAAATCACGTAAATCGGAAAACATTCTTGCAGATCACGCAACACCGAGAAGTCGCGTTCGCCCCACTTGATAAAATGCATATTTGAGTGAATATTACCGTTATAAAAAACGGGAACTTCAAAAATTGGGTAGACAGGATGGATCGCTTCGTCGAACTGGAAGTCTTCACGCGCATCGCCGATGAGGCAAACCTCACGCGCGCCGCGCAAGAAATGGGTCTGTCGGTCTCCGGCGTCAGCCGTCATCTGACGAACCTGGAAAACCGCCTCGGCGTGCGGCTCGTCCAGCGGACAACGCGGGCTCTGTCGCTGACCTCTGAAGGACAGCGTTTCGCCCGCAGCGCGCGCGATATTCTCTCCACCCTGCAGGAAGCCGAAGAAAGTGTCAGTCACGTTTCGGCAGAGCCGACCGGCGTGCTGCGTCTTGGCGCGTCGCTGTCCTTTGCGATGCTGCACCTGATCCCGGTGATCAGCGCCTTCAAGGCACGCTACCCGCAAGTGCGCATCGACCTCCAGGCCTCCAACCGCTACTGCGACATCATCGAAAACGGGCTTGATCTCGCAATCCGCACGCGACGAGCCGAGGTGGACAGCAGCGTCACGATCCGCAAACTGGCCGAAATGCCACGCATGATCGTTGCCGCCCCCGATTATCTTGCGCGACAGGGGGTGCCGCAGGCGCCCGAAGACCTGGAACGCCACGATCTGCTTCTCTACACCCTGTCGGAAAACTGGGACCAGTTGAGCTTCACCCGCGGCAATGAAGAGCGCCGCTTCTCGGCCTTGGCCGACATGGCAAGCAATGATGGCCAACTGCTGCGCCAGGCAGCACTGTCCGGCATGGGCCTGCTGGTGCAACCGGCCTATGTGCTCCATGAGGATATCGAGGCCGGACGCCTGATACCGGTCCTGACCGACTGGACCCTGCCAAGCCTGACAATGAACATCGTCTTTCCGTCGCGAACCCATCTCCCGGCTCGCACGCGGCTTTTCATCGACGCCCTGGTCCGACATTTTCGCGAACACGATCTCGAACGGACCTGGCAGCAGGTGGCATCCCGCCCCCTGCAGTAAAAGAAAGCCTATACGCCGATTGAACGGCAAGAACGGCTTGCAGCATAAAGAGAAGGATTTCCCATGCCTGAAATGAAGACTGCGACGGCGGCCTATCTCGACCACGTCGCCTTCACCGTCCGCGACATCACTCCGCATCTGACCTTCTTTCGCGACGTGCTCGGGATGACCGTGACCAAACGGGACGGGACGGACGAAAAGCCAAGTCAGGTCTGGCTGCTCGGCGGTCTTCAAATTGTCGAGGATGCTGGGTTCACCGGCCCGGAAGGTCGTTTCGCGCATCTGGGCCTCATCTGTGCCGACGTTCCGGCAGCCATCAAGGGCGCTCTGGCTCATGGCGGCAAGTCGTTGGACAAGGGCGCCCATTGGGTCGAAATGCCCGACGGCTTGCTGCTCGAATTCCTGCCCGACACGCGCAACGCGGTCGAGACCGTCCGCAGCCTGGATCCCCGCCGGGCGAGATAAACGGAGATGGCGGGCACGAGAGGCCCGCCATTCTGCCTGCTGCTGACAATCGATCGGCAGCCTCGATAGAACTCAGGAAAATCGTTCAAGACGATAGGGTGTCGGATCGAGCAGCGGCGTAGAGGACGCCGTGACCAGGTCTGCGGCAAGCTGGCCGGCAGCAGGTCCCGTTCCGAAGCCGTGGCCCGAAAAACCGGTCGCAAGCGTAAGTCCCGGAATACCGGCAACCGGACCGATCACCGGCAGGGAATCCGGCGTGATATCCATCATGCCCGCCCAGACCTCCTCAATCACCGCATCGGCAAAGAGCGGCCAGGCGGCGGTCAGGTTGCGCATGGCCTCAGCATTGATGTCGGGATTTGCCGGCGGATCCATCACGCGCACGCGCTCGAACGGGGACCGGGATTTCGCACCCCAGCGACGCGGCAGGGAGATGTCTTTCATGAAATCGGACCCGAGGCTGATGCGCAGCAACTGCCGCTGGCCGCGCAACATGTGCAGGTAACGCAAGCCGATCAGCAGGTGGTCGAGCATCAGCGGTGCGCCAAGCGCGCCGCGCTGGGTGATGGTGTAGCCACCGTCCAGGCGTTTGCGGAACGAGAAGTCCGGGCCGCCCACGGCGATCTCCGTCGGCCCCTCCATGGGGGCGGTGCGGATGACCGAGCAGACCAGTGGCAAAGTCGGCAGGGAAACACCGAGATTGGCCAGGAACTTGCGCGACCAGAGCGCGCCGGCGAGCACGACCTGATCACAACGGATTTCGCCCCGTTCTGTGACAACACCCGTGACGCGGCCTGCAGAACGGACAAGCGTGCGCACGGCGCAGTTCTCGACGATCACGGCCCCTTTCGCGATCGCGGCCCGGGCAATCGCACTTGGGGCAAGCGTCGGCTCGGCACGGCCATCGGACGCGGTGTAGATGCCACCGGCCCAGGTCCCCTTCCCACCAGGAACCCGGTCATCGATCTCCCGGGCGCTCAGCATCTGGGAATCGAGCTGGAGCCCTTCGACCGTCTTCATCCATTGGCGGTGCATCTCCATCTCGGCCTCGGAGCGGGCGAGATACATGATGCCCGCCTGGCGATATCCGACATCCATTCCGACCCGTTCGGGCATCTGAGCCCAGAGACGGTCTGCTGCCTGTGCCATCGGCACGTCCGGCGCTGAGCGGCCCATCTTGCGGATCCAGCCGAGATTGCGCGAGGACTGCTCCCCCGCTACCCGCCCTTTTTCCAAGAGCACAACGGGCACGCCACGCTCGGCAAGAACGAGGGCGGTCGTCAGCCCGACGATCCCGCCGCCGATGACGACAACGGTCGTTTGCGCCGGAAAGTCGGAAGCTGTCTGAACGGGGAGGATGGTGGGTGCCATGGCTGCAAACCTGAAGTTTCTGGAAAGGGCGGAGGGATGGAACACAACCCTCCCGGACGCTGGATTAGAGCGAGATGACGCGTTCTTCGGTCTCGGCTTTTCCGGCACCACGATAGGCCGTCACCTCGATCTCGACCTTGTAGACCGTCGAGCCGAGCGGCGGGCAGGTGACGGTGCTGGCGGGATTGATGCCGCGGAACTTCTCCCCTACCACCGTCATCACGGCCATGGTGTCCGTCGGATCCTGGATGAACACCCGCGAAGCCACGACATCGGCCAGGCCGGAATCGACGGCTGCCAGCGCAGCTTCGATGTTGGAAAAGACCTGGAGCGTCTGTTCGGTGATATCCTCCGGAATCTCCTTGCTGACCGGATTGCGGCCGGCCGTGTTGGAGACAAAAATCCAGTTGTCGACCGCGACGATACGCGAATAGCTGCCGTGATCCTCGAACTTGGATCCGGTCTTGATCTTGACGACCTTGGTCATGGTGCACTCGTTGCTGAATTGAAAAGAAAGGCCGGGCGGGCAAAGCAATCGCTGACCGCCTGGCAAGTTGGCGCCGGGGATATCAGCGCAAGACGGGAACGTCCCAGAGGTTGAGCTTGACGCCGATGCCGCAGCTGAGGGCGTTTCGGTAGACGATCGTGCCCCAGGCGACATCCTCGACCGGCATGCCGCCGACGGACATGATGATGATCTCTTCATCGTTCTGACGACCCGGCGCATCGCCGGCGACGATCTTGCCGATGTCTTCGAGGTCGGCGCGATCCATGCGGCCCTCGGCGATCATGTCCATGAACTTCACACCGACGATCGGCACATGCACATGGGCCGGCTTCGGCAGTTCATGGAACCAGGCGTCGTAAAGGCCGGTATTGTCGAGCACCTTGCGAACATCACGGGCCTCCATCGCTTCGTCGATATTGCAGAGAGCCGGCATTGCGAGGAACGCGCCGGGCTTCACCCATTCGCGCTTGACCATCGGATAGGTGGAGGGATCGCCGACGGCACCCGAATTGCAATAGCTGACGAGATCACTGTCTCGAACCACGGCTTCGATGCTGTCGACCACCGTGACGGATGTGATCTGGGGATAGGTTTCGGCGACCCAGGAAAGGAAGCTCTTCAGGCTCTTTTCACCGCGACCCTTCACCTTCAGCGTATCGATGTTGGGGCAAGCGGCCATGAAGGCTGCAAGCGTGGTCTTCGCCATGACACCCGGTCCCAGAATACCGACGACACGGCTGTCCTTGCGGGCCAGATGGCGCGCACCGACGCCCGGAATGGCACCGGTGCGGTAGGCCGACAGCAGGTTCGCCGACATGAAGGCGAGCGGGGCGCCGGTATCCGCATCATTCAGGCAGAACATCAGGATCGAACGCGGTAGGCCCTTGTCACGGTTTTCGATGTTGGATCCGTACCACTTCATGCCTGCCGTGCGGAAACGGCCACCGAGATAGGCGGGCATCGCCATGAAACGACGGTCGGCGGTCGGCTTCGGCATGTCCGGAAACGGAGAGTTTTCCGGGAAGGAAATGGCCGCACCATGGCTGTCGCTGTTCGGACCGGCCATCCGGTAGTCACCGTGGTAGAGCAGGCCGAACATTTCTTCCATGGCATCGACGCAGGCCGGCATATCGGTCACGCCGGCTTTGATCATGTCTTCTTCCGACAGATAGATGAAATCGATCTTGGTGCTTTGGATGGCGGTCATGTCGTTCATGGCTGATGCTTTCATTTGGCCGCAGCACATCGCATCCGGTCTTGAGGACAGGAGGGAGGCCGCTTTGGAAAAAGACGGGACGGTTGATCGCCGTCCCGCAGTGATGGGAGTGGAATTAGGCCTCGAACACCTTGCCGAGGGCCGCGTAGCGCACGGGATCGGCACCCTTGATCCGCATGGCGAAGATCATGCCGCCGAGGCCGACAAGCGCCACGATCAGCGGGAAGCTGTCGACGACGATGTTCGACGCGCCGGCCAGCAGCTCGAGATTGGAGATGACCAGTCCGAGCGCACCGACGAGACCGACAAAGGCGACGGCAGGGGCGATGAGGGTCTGCCAGAGACCATGCCCATGGCTGTTCTTGCGGAAGTAAAGGATGACGGCGATGCACACCACCGCCTGCACGGTGAGGATGCCGATGACCGTCAGCGCCGACATGTACGAGAAGACGACGGCGAACGGGTCCTGTCCGGCCAGTGCGAAGGCGATGATCACGAGTGCTGCCGAGGCAGACTGCAACATGCCGGCGACATAGGGCGAGCCATGAACCGCATGAACCTTGCCCAGCGCACGGGCCGCGAGACCTTCGCGTCCAAGCGCGAAGAAGTAGCGATTGAGCGTGTTGTGGAAGGAGAGCACGCAGGCAAACAGGCTGGTGATCAGAAGCAGGTTCATGGTGGTGGCCGACCATGCACCGAGCACATCTGTCGCGGCACCGAAATAGAAGGCGTCGAGCGACGCGGCAGCCGTTTCCTGCACCTTGGATGGGCCGTAGTGGAGCCCGATCGTCCAGGTAGAGAAGGCATAGAAGACAGCGATCAGCAGAACAGAGATGTAGGTTGCCCGGGGGATCGTCTTTTCCGGACGGTCGACCTCTTCGGCAAAGATCGCCGTTGCCTCGAAACCGATGAAGGATCCGACGACGAAGACCAAGGTCACGCCAAGGCCCGCACTGAAGACGGTGGAGGGCTCGAACGAGGTCAGGTTGATGCCTTCAGGTCCGCCACCGGCGACCAGAATGGCGACATTGAGCAGGAGCAGGATGACGATTTCCGCCACCATGCAGACGCCGAGGATCGCACCTGAGAAGGCGATGTTGCGCTGACCGGCCAGATGCACCAGCACCAGGAAGCCGAGCGACCAGGCATACCAGGGCAGGTCGACCCCAAACTCGGCCATCATGTTGTGGGTGAAGAGGCCGAGCAGACCATAGACCGCGATCTGGACGGAGCTGTAGGTCAACAGCGCGATGAAGGCACCACCCACGCCGGCCGGCTTGCCGATCCCTTGCGTGATGTAGGTGTAAAAGGCACCTGCCCCGCCGACGTGCCGGCTCATCGTGGTGAAGCCGACCGAAAAGATCAGGTAGAGCAAGCCGGCAAGTACAAAGGCCCCGGGAACCCCGGCACCGTTGCCGAAAGCGAATGCCGGCGGCGTCGCGCCGACGACAGCAGTCAGCGGCGCAGCGGCCGCAACAACGAAGAAGATGATGTGGGCAATGCCCACGGAATTCCTGGCCAGCCGTCCTGTGGACGCCGGCGCACTCTTGGCGACAGTCATGTGAACCCCTCACGGTTTCTTTGTTTATTGTTAAGAAAGATGAGAGAGAGCCTGCGACTTGGACATTGCCATATGTGACATTTATTTGATAATTTATGCCAAACAATGGGGAAATCGGCCATGTCCAGGAGCGCAGTGCAGACCGGCGGGCGACAATCCGTCACCTATATCCGCGTCGCGGCACTGACCCCATTCATCGAGCATCTCCAGAATGCGGGCGTTTCGCCCGCCAACTTGCTCGATCGACATGCCATCTCGTCGAGCCAACTCGGCGATCCCTATGCATTGATCCCCCTCCACCACTTCGTCGCCTTTCTGGAAGATGCAGCAGCGGCGACAGGCGATGATGCCTTCGGTGCGAAGCTCGGCGCCCACCTCAAGCCGGCCGATATCGGCCCCATGGGCATCCTGTTCTCCGTCTCTCCGACCAGTCACATCGCCCTCCAACGGATTGCCCGCCTCGCCAATTCGCTGCAGGGCGCGACCAATTCCGGGGTCGTGGAAGAAGACGGAACGCTCACCTGGAGCTATGCCTTGACCGATCGCACCATCTGGCCACGCAGGCAGGATGCGGAATATTCCATGGCAGCGACCTGCGAGTTGGTGCGATCCTGCTTTCGCGCCAACCTCAACCCGCTCGAAGTGCATTTCGAGCACGAGCGTCCGGCAAAGATCGAGCCGTTGAAGCGCATATTCCGGGCACCGATCCTGTTTTCGCAGTCCAGCAATCGGCTGATATATGATGTCGAGGAGACCGACCGCGTCTATCGCAGCGAAGACAAATTCCTCATTGCCACGCTGGAACGCCACCTCGCCGACCTGATCAGCGAGATGAAGCCAGAGGACGGGGTCTCGGAGAAGGTTACCTTCCTCATCCAGCTCTATCTTGGCCGTCGCCCTGTCACGACGACATTTCTCGCCCAGGAACTGGGCATGAGCCTGCGCACGCTGCAACGACGCCTCGACGACGAGGGAACGTCGGTCCGCGCCTTGATGCGCAAGCACCGGTCAGAACTCGCCGCCGGCCTTCTTGAGCGTCCGGATACCCGTGCAGCCAACGTCGCACTGGCACTCGGCTATGCCGATGGCGCCGCCTTCTCGCGCGCGTTCAAGGATTGGACCGGACAATCGCCTCGTGAAGCAAGACCGCACCGATCGCGAAAGCGGCAGCTGTCAGAAGACTGACGATATTCTGGAAGGGGCGCCAGCGGCGTGCAATCTGGGTTCTGGACAGACACGGAAGAGGCGGCTAGGAGCCGAGCCCTGAAACTGCGCTTCAGCAGGGACCTGAGACGCAAAGGAATAGAACTCGTGGCGACCAGGCGCATATGGCAGGCGGCAGGCTTCGGCCCGGCCACTCTCTTCCTCGCATTGCAACTTTTTGTTGCTTCTGCAGCGGCGCTCGGACTCGCCAAGCTCTTTGGTCTTGCCAATCCCTTCTGGGCCGCAATGCCCGTCTGGGTGGTCCACCAGGCTTTCAGGGAAGATCTTCTGGGACGTGCTGCGTTGCGGATTGTCGGAACGCTTTTCGGCGCGGCATTGTCACTGGGTCTGATTTTCATCGACCCACCTCAGGTAGTGATGATTCTCTGCCTGTCCGGGTTCATCGGCGCCTGTGCGGCACTTGCCTTCCGCATCGGCACCACGCGAAGCTACGGCGCCTTCATGGCCGCGATCACGATGCTCGTTGTCGTGCTGCCATTCCTATCCAGCCTGCCACACGACGCAGTTGCAACTCCGGTCGCACTCGCCGTCGATCGCATCTTCTGCACGATCCTCGGTGTTGTTTGCGTCGCGGCCGTGACCGTGTTCTTTACCCCCGCGCGCGGTGCCCGTCTTGGCCGCCAGCCGCATGGCCGCACCCGAACGGCCGGTCTCAAGCGCTTTCTGATCTGTGGTGGAGCGACCTTGGCAGCGGGCATCACGACTGCAAGCTTCGCCAGTTTCCCCGTCCTTGCCTTCGGGATGACCCTGGTTGTCTACACGCTGATCATGTCGAGTGCACCGGACCCGAGACCGATACACCGCAGCCTTCTGCCCGGTGTCGCAATCGGCGTCATCAGCGGGATCCTGTACCACACGGCAAGCTACATGCTGCTCGCCGAAGCGCCCGTGCTGCTCGTCGTGGTTACGGCCCTTTTCCTGGCTGCAGGGGCAATGCTTCGGGCACACCCGGCGACGCAGGGCATGGGCCTCGACGCCAACATGTGCTTCCTTCTGGTGGCAGAGGTTGGCACCTGGCGCCATGGGATCTCCGATGTCGCCCTCGGAGGATTGGCCATGCTGGCGGCCGCTGCCTTGGCGCGGTTGCTCGTCCGCAGCGGAATTCTCCGCGACTTCGAGACCGGCCAGGCCTGAGCCCGCGATCAAGTCAGTCCGGAGCGGGCTACCGAGCACCGAGGGCCGACGCTGGGACGAATGGCTGGCGTCAGGCGCTACCCGGTCTCGGAGACCCGCATTGACTCCCACTCGCTTCGCAACATGGCGTATTGCATCGTGTTCTCGTACACGGGCACGCCATCTCCGTCCTTTCGGAACGAGACGAATTCGAGAAAAAGCCCTTCCCGTCGCATACCCAGCCGCTCGCAAAGCCGCTGCGAAGGGACATTGTCGTCTTCCACATAAGCATAAAGCCTGCGCGCATTCGCGGTCGTGAAAAGAAACGCAAACAGGGCACGGGCAGCCTCAGAGGCATATCCGTGACCGCCAAACGCCGGATTGAAATTCCAGCCGACGGAGAACGTATCGTCCTCCCGCATGGCGAACAGATCTCCGATCAATTGGCCCGTATCTCTGAGGCAGACGGCGATGTACTCGTCGCTGTCCTGACGTTTACGCGCTTCAGCCTCGGCTTGCTCCAGATCATCGAGCTGGAGAGATAGAAAACAGCTGACTGCCGGTTCCTTGAGATAGGCGAGGAGATCGGCTGCATCACCCACGCTAAAATTCCGCAGCACCAGGCGCGGTGTTTCGATCATATCCATCGGAGCAGTCTCCAAACCTACAGCGTCTCATAGGTCCATCTACCGCAAGACCGTGCCCGAAACTGCAGTGCGTTGGCGAAAAAACAGACCTGGAGATTTGAAACAGGGATCTGGCGGAAGGGTAAAGCTCCAAGCCTCGGATATCCTTTTCCCGCCGTGAGCCACCGATATAGAGATCACCGGTTCGGCGAACAACTCCGCAGTCCCTGCATGAACGTTTTGGTCAACCATCCGGCAGAGCCCAGATGGTCTGCCAAGCGCCCGGACCAGACCGCATCTAGAGGATCCGGCGTTGGCCGATCAGATCCGCCACTGCAGTCCAGAGGTGATAGAGCGAACTTGCGGGAATGGTCCGGGAAATCGGAAGGTCGTCCGTATCAAGACAGTCGTGCCAGCACCCGGCTGGTGCTCCCGTCATATAACTCTTCATGATCGCAGAGGCCAGGTGATCTGCCTCCGCCAGATAACCCGGAGATCCGCAGCACTGGTCGAGCGCCAGAAATGCCTTCAGCATTTCCACCTGGGGCCAGAGCCGACGCGTCGGGCTGATTGGCTTGGTGGCCGACACGACATCCGCCATGAAGGGCGACCCTTTGGTCCGCCCGATTTCAAGCGCGGTTGACAAGAGGCTCAGGCAGATCCTGGTGTGGTCACTACTCACCAGGCTATCGTGACGCTTCGTCAGCCAGACCCACTCGCACATGTGCCCCGGTTCCAGCCGATCCGAGCCGTATCGATCTTCCAGTTCCCAGCGGGGGCCGAAGAACTCGTGCAACGGGCCTCTCGGCCCGACGAGGAAATGCGAGCGCAGCAGCCCGAAGGTTCTGACTTCGGACCGCGCATGGCCGGGAGTACGATTGTTTTCGCACAAGGCCAGGGCCGCTTCGAGGTAGTGCATGTGCGGGTTTTGCCGCCGTGGCAGTGTGCCCTCACTGTCTTCCGCCCAGCCGCCGAAAGGATCGGCAAGCGTCCGGTCGATGGCGAGCACCGTCTGCTTGATCAGATGCCTGTATGTTTCCTTACCCGTGGCCGTCAGCAGCCAGGAGAGCGCGAGCAGGACGCAGGCGTTGTCGTAGAGATCGCGAACGGGATCGGTGAGGATCTCTGTGTGGCGATCGAAGGCTCTACCATAACCGCCACGCTTGCCACCCACCCAAGCGATGCGGTGCAGATTGGAGAAGGCTCTCTCGGCCATGGCAAGCGCCCCGGACGGAGCCACACCGAGATGCGACGCATGGGCATGAACATAAATCTGCCGGGCCACAGTGCGCGTTCGGACCCGGCCGTCTTTCTGGGGTGAGCCATCGAGTTCCAGATGTTCGACGAACTGTCCGCAGTTGTCGTCGAAGGCGGATGTCGACCAGATCGGCAGGATCTGCTTCAAAAAATGGGAGCCGAGCTGGTTAAGGCTCACGATGCGACATTCTGGCTCTGCACGGGCGGGTTCAGCACCATCAAGATGGCATCCCCGTTGGATGCATCGACTGCAGCAACCGGCTGATCTTCATCGTGGTGAAGTTGGAATAGCTATCCGAGACGGCATACGGCAAGGCGATCAGATCGCCGTGACGCATCGCCCCGCACGAATAGACGACATTCGGAACATAACCCTCCCGCTCCGTCGGTTCCGGCTGCAGCAAAGGTTCGACCGTGCGCGACAGGATGATGCTGGGGTCGTGCTTGTCGAGCAAGGTCACGCCAATGGCATAGCGGCGCATAGGCCCGACCCCGTGGGTGAACAGCAGCCAGCCCTCGTCAATCTCCACCGGCGATCCGCAATTGCCGATCTGAACGAATTGCCAGGCGAATTCCGGCTTCATCAGAAGCTGCCCCTCATCCCAATGATGCAGATCGTCGGAATAGAGCAGGAAGAGGTTCTCGCTGTCCTGGCGGGCAATCATCGCATAGCGGCCATTGATGCGCCGGGGAAACAGCGCCATGCCCTTGTTGCGGGCAGCCGGTCCTCTGAGAGGCGTCAGCGTGAAGTTCAGGAAGTCGGTCGTTTCGAGAAGTTCGGAGCGGATGGATGATCCGCTGTAGGCCGTATAGGTCGCAAAGTAGATCGTCTTTCCCTGGTCTTCGAAGGCGACGAAACGGGCGTCCTCGATGCCGTTCGATTGCGCCTCGGTCACCGGAAAGATCACCCGCTCACTGAGCTCGCTCTCGGCCTTGAAGCTCAGCCCGATGCAGCCGGCAGGTGCCAAGCCGTCACTGACATGGATGTCGGGCAGGCCCGCCAGATGTGTCGGGGTGTCGATAGTCACGGCCCCATGGGGATCGATGATGCCCGAACGAAAGGTTAGGGACGATATATGTCCCTCGCCGACCGCCCTCAGACTGATGATCACCCGGCAACTGCCGTCCTCGATACCGGACTGATCCGGATGGGGCACGATGCTTGGATTGAAGAGCGCCGCGGATTCGAACGAATACTCGTTCATGAAGTAGGCACCGACGAGCTGCCGCTCCTGCTGGCTGAAGCGCTGGTGATGCTGGAAGGCGTCCTCCATGGCATCGGCCCGAAGTTCGAACTGCCGCAGCAGATTGCGGTGACGTCCGTCGAAGTTCGCGAGGATATCGCGCAGCTGGTTGGCGGTTGCCGCCGGATCGAGCGACAACACGCGATCCACGATTTCGTTGGCCCGCGTCTTGTCGCGCGGGTTGAGATGCCGTGGCTCGGTCGACGGCTTGAAGGGACGGACGATGACCCGTGTGGGGTCAGGCTTCAGATAGAGGGCCTGCCGGTTGAGTAGGCTTGAATGGGGCAAGGATGATCCCTTCGAGGGTTCTGGGAATGAGAAAGCGGCTCAGGACAATTGCCTGACGCCGATCCTCGGAAGCACGGGGTGGAGCATCTGATTGGCGCGGCCGATCTCGACACAGGATATCAGGTAGCAAAGTACGGATTCCGCGCCGCGGTTCTCATTGGGACGGTCGGCATGCAGTCCGTCCCGACAACTGCCGGTCTCCCGGTCGACGAGCGAAATGTCATGGTCGTTGCTGCCGGTGAACCAGTTGAAGGCTCTGTTTGCCGCTTGCATCCAGGTTATGTCGGTGGTTGCCTCGTAGGCTGCGAGACAGGCGGCGATCGTAGCCGTTGCCTCGACCGGTTGCTGGTCAAACAGCCTGGGCGCCTGTCCGATTTCGAAGAAACCATCCGTACCGATGGCCCGGAAATGTCCCGCTTGAGCGGTTTGCTGGGTCATCAGCCAGGTCAGTGTCGCAAGTCCCGCCTCGACGAATTCGGGCATTCCGGCCGACTTTCCCGTCGTGATCAGCGCCTGGCTCAGCCGGGCGTTTTCATAGGAGAGCCCTTCTTCGAACCACCGGCGGTCGCCTTTGGACACGCGCTGGTCCAGATCCATCAGCTTCTCCGCAAGCTGTATGCGCAGCAGACGGCTATCGGTGTCCTGTGGGTTAACCTGGCAATAGGCGTCAAGGCCGAGAAGGGAGAAGGCCCACGCCCGCGGTGAACTGAAGGTCGCCGTCACCCCCATCGCCCGGGCAAAAAGCGCGCTCGCCCAGCGACGACGCGGTGCATCGGTATCGAACAGCATGCAGGAACCGAGAGCCCAGAGGGTGCGCCCGTGACTGTCTTCCGAGCCCTCATCCTCCAGCCAGCGACGGTCGAAGCTCATGAAGTTGCGAAAACGGCCCGTATCCGGGTTCCAGGCATGTTCGACAAAGGCGGCGAAGGACGCCGTCATGTGGTCGGCAATGCCCAGTTCCCCTGCGGATGATAGCAGTGATGAAAGCAGCAGTGCACGAGCATTGTCGTCGACACAGTAGCCATGCGACCGGTCGGGAACGGAAAAGATGGCATGCTGCATGATGCCGGTGTCGTCGCACATCGCATGGAAGTGCCCGAGCTTGAGCGCGGTCTGCTGCGGCGGACGTTTCATCCGCAGGGAGACGAGATCGCTGACAAGCTTGGGCCGTGAGGCTTCCCGCGCTCTCGTCATGCTGTCGAGATAGAGTTCGGCGACGTGAGACCAGATCATCGCGCGTCCCGCCTGATAAGCGAGCCGTCGCATGGTCATCCGGGCATCGTCATCGCCAAGCAGGGCAGCGATTGCAGTCGCCGTGGCCGTCGCGTCGCCGAAGGGAACAAGGATACCGCGATCGTCTGCAAGCAGGTCGAGCGCGTGCCAATAAGGCGTAGAGACCACGGCACTTCCCATGCCGAAGCTGTAGGCGAGCGTCCCCGACGTCATCTGCGCCTCATCGAGATAGGGCGTCACGTAGACGTCGCAAATGGCAATGAAGTCGAGAAGCGTTGGCAGGTCGACGAAACGGTTGAGGAACTGCACCGCATGCCCGACCCCCAGCTGTTCTGCACGCTGGCGCAGGCTGTCGCGATAGGCCTCGCCCTGACTGCGCAACAAGGTCGGATGGGTCGCACCAAGCACGATGTATACGGCCTGAGGGCTGTCGTTCAGGATCGCCGGCATCGCATCGATGACCACTTCGATGCCCTTGTTGGGGGAGAGAAGACCGAAAGTCAGGATCAGTGGACGCCCTGCATATCCGCGCTTTGCCTTGGCAACCTCCGGGTCATGAAAGGGTCGGTCGGGTATGCCGTGGGCAATGACGTCGATCTTCTGGGGCGTGACCCCATAGACTTCGGTGAGCAGCGAGTGTCCCTTTTCAGCCATCGCCACGACACGACTGGAATGCGCGATCACCTTCTGCAGCACACGAAGCTGCGACGGAGTGGGGTCTGCCAGAATGGTATGGCAGGTCGTCACCACCGGGATGCGCAGATTTGCCAGAAGCATGATGATGAACTCGCCATCCGGGCCGCCGAAAATGCCGAATTCATGCTGCAGCGACACCGCATCAAACTGGCCTTCGTTGAGTATCCGGGCCGCGGTGACATAGTCTTCGACCTCTCCCTCGCGGATCTCAAAGATCACGTCCGCGGGGTAGGCGTAGGATTGCTTGTCGTCCGTTACCGCAACGATGCTGGTTTGGACGTCGCCGGCTTCTCCTGCCATGGCTCGGGAGAGGTCACTGGTGAAGGTCGCGATGCCACACTGGCGGGGCGGAGAGTTGCCGATGAAGGCAATACGCGTCGGCTTTGTCATGGGGCGTTCCCTTCAGAACTTGATGGATAGGTCTGGATCCGGACGACCCAACTGGGCGACGCCTCCAGAGATGCACGAGGCCGATGGGACCCTAAAAAAAGAGCGGTTTCGGACGTGAATTGCGACGACACGACATCTCCCGTTTTGGGATAGGGTTTCGCCTTTGAGCCTTGATAGAAAGGCGGCACGAGGACCGCCCATTCATCGCGTGGGCTTTGGTGGAACCGTTGCTTCGCCTGCATGAAACGCGTGGACGCTGCATTCGGGCCGTTTTCCAGCACCAGTCCTGATCTCGAAGACATTTGGCCTGAGAGACGCCAAGGCGGCCCTCTTCCTCCGAATATCGGCCAGGATGATCACTTTGCCTGTGACGTCCATCAGACGTTGTCCTGACGGGGGCTCATGACGATCCCGGGCAAGCTGCGAGCACCATGATGGTGGGGGATTGCCTATGGGTCGGCATGAGCGTCTCCTTTCGCGGGTCACCGCGCCTCTCGCGGCGGTCATGCCGGTGGAGGGGTCGTCCTTCTAGCGCTGGTCTCGAAGATTGCGATCGACGGAGAAAAACTGGAAGACATGTCGTCCTCCTTTGTTGGGGCCAGGGTGAACACCGCCCAGAAAGTGACAGTGCCCGTTTGATGGCTGCCACTATCAAGGATATGGGGCCGCCACCTAAAATTGCAAGATGCGCCCGCAGAACCACCATAGCGCAACGACAGATGGCAACCATTACGCGTGTTTATCGCTTTCAAAAGACCGCCGAGAGCTTCAAGATCGATAGCCGTTCTACTGCTCGCATGCTCGGACCAACAGGGCCGGAAACTACTCACATCCCCAGGACGGACCTCATCTCTTGGCTGAGACATTCGTCCCAAGGTCAATCCTTGCCGAATTTCAGCTCCGGCGACGCGTAGAGGGGCTGATTGACGGTCGTGTCACCAGCGCTCGGGAAGTAGAATTTCAACAGCAGGATGCTGAGGATGCCGCCGATCGCAAGGGTGAGGAGTGCCAGCATGACGAGGCGCAATTTGTTATGTATCCCGGACGGGTGGAGGCGTATCGCCGATGACTGGCAACAGAACGCGAATTCGATCCTTGCCTCGTCCACCGTGATGGTTGCTGCACCCATGCTCCAGGGACGGATTCTACCTAGGTCCGAAGCGGTCGCCACGCCGTTTTCTGCTTCGCACTCACCAGGATCTGGTCTGCGAGAGGCTTGGACGCCGGCCAACCCCTCGACAGCAAACATGGCGTGAACCCGGGCCTGCGGATCCAATAATCATCCTGGTACATGGTTCCGCCAGGCCGGAAACCTGAGGCGCGCGTAAGTAGATTCCGGCTCTCATCGGAACGGCCCATCCCTCTTTATTGTGAGCCCAGGTCGATTCGTCGCGGCTTTTGTGGAGGAATGCATGGCCTTTATCTCAGACAAACCGATTGACGAATCCTCCGACGCGAGCCTTCGTGCAGCCTTCACCAAGGCTTGCGTGCTGCACGGGTTTTCCCCGGATGGGGAAGATGGTTCCGATCTTGCGACCGTCCTCAGCCATGCGTTCAGGCGGGGCATCACGAACGAAGAAGCGCTGATCGCCTTGGTCAGGAACTTGACCGAGGATTGAAGGACGATGGTGTGCTGAGCCATGCCAGCTCGGTCTGCAACGGGTAGAGAAGTCTGATCAGGTGTTTCTCTTCAAGGTGTGCCTGCCAGTTGCCTGCATGGCCATAGTGATCGCCTCGCCGACATCCGCATCAAGAAACGGCTTTTGCAATATGATGACATTGTCCGGGACTTCGTCTCTGACCAACCTGTCGCCGGTCATGAAGATGTGGGGTATGGATCCTTCTTTCAGGATCCTCGCGACAGCCAGGATCCCACTGCCCTGCTTCAGATGCCTGTCGACAATCAGGAGATCCGGCCTTAGCCGCGCGGCCGCTTCGACGGCCGCATCTTCGGTCACTTCGATCGCACAAACCTCGTATCCCATGTCCACGAGGAGTTCTGCGAAGAAGATGGAAATGAGCGGCTCGTCTTCCGCAAGCAGTATTCGAAGTTTCTCCATCGTTTCAAACTCTCGCCTTGACCGGGCATAGGGCCGGCTCTGCCTGGACGATGGACGGAAATACCAGGGACGCAAGAAACCGCTCGATCTGCCAAAGTTGTCTCTCGGTGTCGCCGTTGAGGCCGGCAAACGGACCGGCGGTCACCCGGCCGCCCGTCAGGTTCAGGAGACCATGCTTGATGCCGGAACGCAGGTCGTTCGCTGCGGCAAGTTGGCGATTGGTCGTGAACGTGGAGGGGGCGCGAGCGTTCTCGGTCAAGCTGTTTTGGATGGGGCTCATGGCGTGAATTCCTGGTATCATCCGTCGCGATGCCACAGGACGCAACATCGGCACATCGATCAGCGGGATCTCGGCGTCCCGGCTTTCTGACTGTTTTCGGCACCATAGTTTATGCCAGCCCTGGAATAGAGGCTCGGAAAACACTCATTCCGGCAAGCCAGCATACAACGCATTGACCGACCGCGCCAAAGGTGACCATGTCATTGACATCGATCAGCTTGTAATGCTCCCCCAAGGAGTATCATTGGTCTTTGTAACGGCTTCTTTGAAGGAGCGCGAAGGGATCGATACCATGGAGGCTGCCGGTTCATTCAGCGGCAACGGATTGCCAACCCCTGCTCTCAAGGATGAAACGCAAAGCGTGAGCGCCTCTCAGAGGCGGCTTCCTGTCGTGGCGATCGGTGCGTCTGCAGGTGGGCTTGACGCGTTTCGCAAGCTTCTGGACGGCATTGCTGTACCCAGTGGAGCAGCATTCATCTTCGTTCAGCATCTCGATCCGCACCACCAGAACCTCCTCGTCGATCTCCTGGCCGACACCACTGGCATGACCGTGGTGGAAGCGAAAAGCGAGGTCCCGCTTGAGCGCGACCATGTCTATGTCATAGCGCCCGGTACTGTGCTGACGGTAAAGAACGGCCTTCTGCAGGTGGCAACCATCCATCCGCCGCACGGCGCGCGGTTGCCGTTCGATACCCTTTTGAATTCTCTTGCAGAAGATGCAGGAGCATCAGCGCTCGCGATTATTCTTTCGGGCACCGGCACAGACGGGAGCATTGGACTTGCCGCAATCAAACAACACGGCGGTATGGTCTTGGTCCAAAAACCCGAGGAAGCCGGCTATGATGGCATGCCCCGGAGTGCTGTGGCCACAAATCTCGCCGAAAAGGTCCTGACCGTTCGGGAAATGCCGGAGGAAATCGCAGAGTTCGCGCGAAACCTCCCAGAGCCACCAACGTCCCAAGCAGACGGTGAGACGGGCATAAAGGCGGCTGCACCATCTTCGACATTGCTCGATATCATCAATGTTCTTCGCGCGAAGACGGCCCACGACTTTACCTCCTACAAACCAGGCACCCTGCAGCGTCGGGTCGAGCGTCGGATGGGAATGAAGGGTTTATCCCCCAACGCCATGGATCAGTATCTTGCGTTGATCGACGAGGAAAAGGGCGAGCGCGACGACCTGGCCAAGGATCTGCTGATCAATGTCACCAGCTTCTTCCGTGATCGCGCTGTCTTTGAAACTCTGGGAAACACCGTCATCCCCGATCTGGTGAAGGCACATTCACCGGACCAGCCGTTGCGGATCTGGATCGCGGGCTGCAGCAGCGGGGAAGAGGCCTATTCAATCGCCATCCTCTTCCGCGAAGCGCTGTCCGCCAGCAATTCTCCGATTAAACTGCAGATCTTTGCCTCTGACGTCGATCAGGATGCAGTGGCGACAGCGCGCGATGGACTGTATCCGGAGACGATCAAGGCTGACATAAGCGCAGACAGGCTGGCGCACTTCTTCCTGAAGGAAGACAACGGCTACCGTGTTGCCCCGGATATCCGGTCGATGATCGTCTTCACCGTTCAGGACGTGCTATCCGATCCGCCATTTTCGCGCATCGACATGGTCTCCTGCCGCAATCTCCTGATCTATCTGGACCACAAGGGCCAGGCGAAGGCGATCTCCCACTTTCACTTTGCGCTGCGCGAGGGCGGCGTCCTGCTTCTCGGCGCCACGGAAACCGCGGGCAGCATCGAAGGTCGCTTCACACCGATTTCCAAGGCTGACCGAATCTACCGCCATATTGGCCGAAGCCGTCCGGGCGATATGATGTTTTCACTCAATGGGGCTGCGGGAGTTCACGTCCCCCAGAGGTCAACGCCGAAGGCAATGCACACCGCGTCCCCATCCCTCGCGGATATCTGCAACCGGAAGATACTCGAGATCTATGCCCCGGCCGTGGCCGTGGTCAATCGGAAGAACGAGTGCGTTTTCACGATGGGACGCATCGGAAACTATCTTGAGATTGCGCCCGGCTATCCCACCGTCGATCTGTTCGCCATGACGCCCAAGACGCTGCACACCAAGCTGCGGTCGGCGATCCAGCGCTGCGCGCAGGAGAAGACCGCAATCGTCGCGCGCGGGGGCGAGATAACGGACGGGGAAAGCATCGTCAGGCGCGTCAGCATTCGTGTGGAACCGATCGAGCATGACGGCCAGAGCCTGTTTCTGATCTGTTTTACCGACGAACCCGACGTCCAGACGAAAGCCTTATCCGGTACTGCCGAGACGGCCGAGCTTGGACGGGTGCGTGAGCTTGAGGCTGAACTCGTCGCCACACGCATCGAACTGAATGGCGCGATCAGCAATCTCGAACTGGCGGTCCAAGAGCAGAAGGCAATCAATGAAGAAGCTTTGTCGTTCAACGAGGAGTTTCAATCGACGAATGAGGAGCTGCTCACCTCAAAGGAGGAGCTCCAGTCTTTGAACGAAGAACTGACGGCCTTGAACAGTCAGTTACAGAAAACGCTGGAAAAGCAGAGAACCACCTCGAACGACCTGCAGAACATTCTCTATAGCACCGCTGTGGCAACCCTTTTCCTGGATGCGGACCTGAACATCCGCTTCTTCACGCCCGCCACCAAGGTGGTATTTCACGTCATCCCGGGCGACATCGGTCGCCCTTTGGCCGACCTCAGGTCGCTCGCCGTCGATACGACGCTGATCGCCGATGCAAAGTCGGTGCTTGCCGATCAGGAACCGCTGGAGCGCAAGATCGAAGCATCCGGCGGCCTCTGGTATCTGCGGCGGATCATGCCCTATCTCGACGAAGACAAGGCGGTCGAAGGCGTGGTCATAACCTTCGTTGATGTCACGGAGCAGCGAAATACCTCCGAGGCGCTGGGACTGGCCAAGCGGCAGGCCGAGATCGCCAATGTCGCCAAATCCCGTTTTCTTGCGGCGGCCAGCCACGATCTGCGCCAGCCGCTGCAGACCTTGAGCCTGCTGCAGGGGCTTCTCGTACGTCGAAACCACGATGAACGATCGAGTGAGTTGCTGGCGAGATTTGAAAGCACGCTTGGGTCCATGTCGGGCATGCTGAACGACCTTCTCGATATCAACCAGATTGAGAGCGGTGTGGTGAAGGCGGCCGTAGTGGATTTCGGCGTGAGGACTTTGTTCGCGTCGCTGCGGGATGAGCTCACTTTGGTTGCCCAGTCCCAGGGGCTCGAGTTCCGCGTGGTGGACAGCAGTCTCTTTGTCCGCACGGATCCCCTTCTTCTGGAACAGATGCTGCGCAATCTGATCGCCAATGCGTTCAAATACACGCGCACGGGAAAAGTGCTGCTGGGATGCAGACGGCGCGGCGCAACGGCAAGCATCGAGATATGGGATACCGGGATCGGCATCGCCGAAGCGGAACTGCAATCGATCTTCGACGAATACCACCAGATCGACAACGATGCGCGCGAGCGCAGCAAGGGGCTCGGGCTCGGGCTTTCGATCGTGCAGCGGCTGAGTGATCTGCTTGGCCATCGGATCAGCGTGAAGTCTCGGCCATCGAAAGGATCGGTCTTTGCAATTGCCGTCGAACGCCTGGCCGGTCACCAGAGCATACCGGTGGCCAACGTGCCGGTGCAGACGCACACACCATCGATTGCGACCAAGGCCGTGAAAACCGGCAAAATCCTTGTTGTCGAGGATGATGCGGAAATTCGCAGGCTGCTGGAGCAGCTCCTGAGCGATGAAGGCCATACCGTAAACTCGATGCCTGATGGGCCTTCAGCCTTGGACGACCTGCGTTCCGGCATCGCAACGCCGGACGTGATCCTCACGGACTACAATCTGCCGGGCGGAATGAACGGCGTTGACCTCGTTGCCGAGATCCGCAAGAGCCGCAAGTTCAACATTCCCGCGATCATCCTGACGGGCGACATCTCGACACAGGTTCTGGCCCACATCTCGAGTGCCAATGTCATTCCCCTCAGCAAGCCGATCACCTTGCCGGCCGTGACCAGCTTGATCTGGCGATTGCTGGACACGAAGCCGGAGCCGGAACAGCCCGCTGATCACGCAGCCGAAGATGTCATCGCACGGCCAACCGTGGTCGACGAACCGCTGGTCTATGTCGTCGATGACGACGAGGATCTGCGAAACTCCTTGTGCCAGATGATCGAAGAGCATGGTCTTATCGCCGTACCCTACGAAAGCGGCGAAGCCTTCCTCGCCCAGTCCCATCCCGAACAGCCCGGCTGTATTCTTGTCGATGCCTATCTTCCCGGCATAACGGGCGTAGAGCTTCTGCAGACCCTGAAGCGGTCCGGGCGAAAGCTCGGGGCAATCATGATCACCGGCAACAGCGACGTTCAAATGGCCGTCGACGCCATGAAGGCCGGGGCCTCGGAGTTTATCGACAAGCCGATAAAGTCAGCCGCCCTCCTGGAGATCATCGACGCAACGATCGCCGAGTCCCGGGATCAGACGGAGACGCTGGCCCGCACCGCTTTGGCAGTCCAGCAGATCAACTCGCTGACAGCACGCCAGCGCCAGATCATGGAAATGGTTCTGGCTGGACATCCGAGCAAGAACATAGCGGCCGATCTCCATATCAGCCAGCGAACGGTCGAAAACCATCGCGCCTCGATCATGACAAAGACGAAGTCGAAGTCCTTGCCTGCCCTTGCAAGTCTGGCGCTGATTGCATCAGAAGCATCCCTCTAGAATAGAGTGGGGCTCGGGACTAGCAAGGTCCGGGTGGATGGCGGCGCCATCAGATCTGTCTGACGGCTTGCCAGGGAGACGCAGCTTACGGCTCCAGACCCGCGCAGCGCGCCGTGTTGCGGATATGGGTTTCCATCTCGAGCTTCGCCCGTGACCCGTCATTGGCCCTGAGTGCCGCAATGATTTTGCGGTGTTCGCCGATCGATTCCCGCATGCGCTCCGGGTCGGTGATCGGGATCGGCTGACGTTGGGTCTCCGTCACCTGATCCCGTACTGTTTGATAGAGCGCCTTGAGCATGGCATTCGAGCAGGCGGAGACGATGGTGCCGTGAAACTCGAGGTCCGCCTCGACATTGGCCAGAAGATCCTGGCTCGCCCAGCACTCTTCCATCGTCCGCGTCGCCTGCTCCATCTTGTCGAGCTGCAACTGGGTCAGACGCCCTGCCGCCAGCCGGGCGATCTCGCCCTCCAGCAGAATACGTGTCTGGAAGACGTCGAACACGGAATAGCTGTCGGAATAGCGCCAGGGCGCCATGTGACCGGCGGCACCCGAACTGGGCGCAGAAGGACTTGCAACGAAGGTGCCCCGCCCCGCCTCGGTCTTCAACAGACCCAGTGTTTCCAGCGTCAGCAGCGCTTCCCGCAGAGAGGCTCGGCTGATGCCGAACTTCTGGGAAAACTCCCGCTGCGAGGGGATCTTTTCGCCCGGCTTCAGCTGTCCGGACTGGATCATACCCTGGATTTCGCGTGCCACGGACTGCGGAACGAGCGTCTTGTTGAACATGCAGTCCCTTCCCTGGCGGCGTGTTTCAACGCGCAATCTATTTTTTTCGCCATCCCCTTGCCAAGCAGAAAGCAGCATGCTTGTTTGGCCTGACTGGTCTGACCAGTTAGACCAATGTAGATTGAGTCATGTTCAAAAAACAAGGGGAACTCTCATGACACGTTCAACCACATTTAAAGCATCCATC
>JAIXSF010000171.1 GCA_027484835.1 Rhizobiaceae bacterium
AAGTTCCGCGAAGTGACGGCCTTTGCCGACGAAGTCTCGGTCCTGAGACGCGGCGAATATGTCGGCGGCGGCAAGGTCTCCGACCTCTCGACTTCCGACATGGCGGCGATGATGATCGGTGAAAAGGAGCTGGTGAAGCCGGCCGCCCGCGTCGCCTACCAGGGCGTGCCCGTCCTCTCCGTCTCCGGCGTCAGGGCCCCGGATCGCTCCGGCCTGAAGACCATCGACATTGCCGATCTCACCGTAAAGTCCGGCGAGATCGTCGGCATCGCGGGTATCTCCGGCAATGGCCAGATGGAGTTGATGGAGATCCTGACCGGCCAGCGGCCGCTGGAAAAGGGCGAGATCCGGGTCAAGGCGGAGCCCTATCACGCCCGCCGCGACGAGGCCCGCAAACTCAACGTCCGCTATCTGCCCGAGGAGCCCTTGAAGAACGCCTGCGCGCCGCGCATGACAGTGGCCGAGAACATCTTCTTCCGCGACTTTGACTTCACCGCAGGCAGCAGCCAGTTCTGGCTCGATGGCAGCCGCATGCTCGAGCAGGCGGGCCATCTGGTCGGCGAGTACAAGGTCAAGACGGCGTCGCTGCAGTCCCCGATCGCCTCGCTCTCCGGCGGCAATGTCCAGCGCGCGGTTCTTGCCCGCGAACTGACCGGCGACGTCGATCTCCTCATCATCACCAATCCCTGCTTCGGCCTCGATTTCTCGGCCGTTGCCGAAATCCGCGCCCGTATCATGGCCGCAAGAAACGCAGGCGCCGCAGTTCTCCTGATCTCTGAGGATCTCGACGAAATTCTCCAGCTCTCCGACCGGGTCCTCGTGATGTCGGAAGGGCATATCGCATATGAGACTCCAGCCGCGAACGCCGATATCGGCGAGATCGGCCGGCACATGGCAGGACATCACTGATGGCAATCATCCAGGCGCGTCCCTTCGACTTCGACCTCGATCGGGACCATGCGGCACTCATCATCATCGACATGCAGCGCGACTTCGTCGAGCCAGGCGGCTTCGGCGAAACACTGGGCAACAAGGTCGCGCTCTTGCAGGCAATCATCCCGGCGACGGCGCGTCTGCTCGCCGCCTTCCGCGCCGCTGGACTGCCGGTCATCCACACCCGCGAATGCCATCGCCCGGACCTGTCCGATTGTCCGCCGGCCAAGCGCGAGCGTGGCAAACCGTCCCTGCGCATCGGCGATCCCGGTCCCATGGGCCGCATCCTCATTTCCGGTGAACCCGGTGCCGATATCATTCCGGAGCTCTATCCGGTCAAGGGCGAGATCGTGCTCGACAAACCCGGCAAGGGCGCCTTCTACGCGACGCCGCTCGGAGAGATCCTGGCCGAGCGGAAGATCCGCCAACTCGTCTTCGCCGGCGTCACCACCGAAGTCTGCGTCCAGACCACCATGCGCGAGGCCAATGATCGCGGCTTCGAATGCCTGCTCGCGACGGATGCCACGGAGAGCTATTTCCCCGAATTCAAGAAGGCAGCCATCGACATGATCACCGCGCAAGGAGCCATCGTCGGATGGGCGGCGACCGTCGATCAGATCGTGGAGGCGCTCGATGTCTGAAGCCTTGAGTTTTCCGGATTTCCTGCGCGGCGGCTGGCAGCATTGCCAGTTCGAATACTTCCGCGAAGGGGTGGAAATCTGCCGGCTGGTCACAGGCGAACCGGAAGTGGCACTGCTGCGCTACGCCGCAGGCGCCTCGGTCCCCCGCCATCTCCACCAGGGCCTCGAGACCATCCTCGTGCTCGAGGGGTCCCAAAGTGATGAATTCGGCCACTATCCCAAGGGATCACTGATCGCCAATCCCGAGGGGACAATGCATTCCGTCTCGTCGGAGGAGGGCTGTGTGGTGCTGATTCAATGGACGAAGCCGGTCAAGATCCTCTGAATTCTGTTGCCGGCTAAGTTTCGCGCGCGCGGATGAATCAATAAGAGCTTTCCAGGCTGTAGCGGCTGCCCGGATAAAGCAGCCTGACTGATGTCACCAGCCGGTCGCCGGACCAGGTCCGACGCCTGACTTGAAGGCAGGGTTCGGATCGCGCGATCGCCAGCAACCGGCATTCCCATGGCTGCGGCAACACCGCCTCGACGAACTGCTCGGCGCGCGAGATGGGCGCAATTCCGCTGAGATAGGCGTTGGGCGTGATCGCCCGGAAATCCTGTTCGAGATAGGCGGGCGCAAGCTCAGCATGGACAAAGCGATCTTCCAGCTGGATCGGCAGGTCATCTTCCTTGTGCACGATGACCGAGTGAAAGGCGGATGTGCCGGCCTCCACTTCCAATCGGTCCGCCAGATCGTGATCGCAGACTTCTGCCTGCATCAGCACGATCTCGACGGAATGCTGGCCGCCGCGCTCGGCAATTTCCTCGGCGATGTTGCGCACGTCGCTGACATTGGCCCGGCGCTTCTTCGGTGCAACGAAGGAGCCGCGCCCCTGGACCCGCACGATGACGCCTTCGCTGGCGAGTTCCCGCAGCGCCCGATGCGCTGTCATCCGGCTTACCCCCAGCATCTCGACGAGCTCGTTTTCGGAGGGAATTCGGAAATTGATCGGCCATTCGCCGCGCTCAATCCGCGCCTTGATCTCGGACTTCATCTGCTCGTAGAGCGGCGTATCCTGACCTTCCTCGGGAAGCGCAAAGCCTGATTGATCATCGGACATGCTGGTCGATCCTGCTGATGGCGATGCGAACGTGGTGTCGCGGCGCGGCGCATTTGCTTATCGGTTAAGGCCTTGTCGAGGCAACTAGGTCGGAACCAGATCCCTGATTGGTCTCGGCAGACACCTCGATGACGTAAAGAGCACAATCTGTCCCGAGCGGCTCGACGGCGAACTCGAATGGCATCTGCTCGCAGAAGAGCACATCACCGAGCCCGACATCCGATCGCATGCTATCGATCTTAACCATGGCATCGCCGCGAAAAACGATCGCGACGGTGTCACCGGACATGGAAAAGGTCTGCGCGGCTGATACGGCGATCTTCGTCATGCGATGGACGAAAATCCCGCGTCGGCTCATGACATTGAGATCGAGCGTTTCGCCACCCAGACAATCCGCCAGAACCTCCGCATCGCCGGAAAAGGCGAAGGGAGGTGATGCCACGAGAAGCGGCGGCTCCTGTCTCCCATCGACCGTCAACCGCATACCGTCGCCCTGGAGAACGGCGATCGTCCTGTCGATCCCGGCAAAGACCGAGAACGGACCGGAGGCACCGACGGTTGCCAGGCTGATCCGCCAGTCGAATCCGCCGGATACATCCGAAGCAGGCCGGGAGATCACCTCGCGGGTGATCCCCAGCCCGTTCTTCCAGGGCATCTTCAGGTGCTCGTCAAAGCGCTGGATGCGGATGGACATGGGTGTTTCTTGTCCCCTCAATTGCCGAGGATGCCGGGCAGACGAAGGCCCTTTTCCTTGGCGCAATCCAGCGCGATGTCGTAGCCCGCATCGGCATGGCGCATGACGCCGGTCGCCGGATCGTTCCAGAGCACCCGTTCCAGCCGCCGTGCGGCATCGTCAGTACCGTCCGCGCAGATGACCATGCCTGAATGCTGCGAAAAGCCCATGCCCACACCACCGCCGTGATGCAGCGAGACCCAGGTCGCACCCGAGGCGCAGTTCAGAAGCGCGTTCAGGAGCGGCCAGTCGGACACGGCGTCCGAGCCGTCCTTCATCGCTTCCGTCTCGCGGTTGGGTGAGGCGACGGAGCCGCTGTCGAGATGATCGCGGCCGATGACAACAGGCGCCTTCAGCTCGCCGCTGCGTACCATCTCGTTG
>JAIXSF010000146.1 GCA_027484835.1 Rhizobiaceae bacterium
CGCCAAGGCGCGGCCGCGCGGGCAAATCCGCCCCCCAGGATGTCAGGTCCACCCCGGTCAGCACGACCTCGTTGAACCCCTTGTCCACCAGCCGCTTGATCTGCTCAACCACCACACCCGCAGGCACAGACCGCGAATTCCCGCGCCCATAGGGGATGATGCAGAAGGTGCAGCGATGATCGCAGCCGTTCTGCACCTGCAGGAAGCCGCGTACATGACCTTCGATATGCGCCACCATCTGCGGTGCCGTTTCGGTCACGCTCATGATGTCGTTCACGGCAATCTTTTCTTCCGCCGAGACGCCGAAATCCGGCAGGCGGCGATAATGCTCGGCCTTCAGCTTTTCCTCGTTGCCGAGGACAGCGTCGACCTCTGGCATATCAGCGAAGTTTTGCGCTTCCGTCTGGGCAGCGCAGCCGGTGACGATGATGCGGGCCTCAGGGTTTTCCCGGCGTGCCCGGCGGATCGCCTGGCGGGCCTGGCGCACGGCCTCGGAGGTCACGGCACAGGTATTGACGAGGATGGCATTGTTCAGCCCGGCCTTGGCTGCCTCGGCCTTCATGACCTCGGATTCATAGGTGTTCAGGCGACAGCCGAAGGTGATGACATCGACGGCGCCTTGTCGCGCGGAGGTCACTGGGTAGCAGCCTCTGCCTCGGTACTGGCATCGCGCTGCCAGTGGCCCGTAGCCGGATAGACCGTGCCGGACCATTCCCATTCGGCGGGACCGGTCATGACGACCTTGTCGTCGGCGCGCCAGTCGATGGTCAGCGTGCCGCGATTGGGGCTCGACGCCACCGTGATCGTCACCTTGCGCTCGGTGCGGCCTGTACGCGCAGCGGAAACGCCGGCGGCGCAGGCGGCAGAGCCGCAGGCGAGCGTTAGCCCGGCGCCGCGCTCCCAGGTGCGTGTCACCATCGTCGTCTTCGAGGTGACCTGGGCCAGCGTAATGTTGGCCTTTTCCGGGAAAATCGGATGGTTTTCCAGGAGCGGCCCGAAGCGTTCCAGATCATAGGTCATGGGATCACGATCGACCCAGAATACCGCATGCGGATTGCCCATCGACATGGCCGAGGGAGAATGCAGGATCGGCGCATCGATCGGGCCGATCTGCAGCTCGATGCGGCTGGTGTCGTGGAATTCTTCGGACAGCGGGATCTTGTCCCAGGCAAAGGCGGGCTTTCCCATGTCGACGGAGATCGTGCCATCCTGATGCTCGACGGCATTCAGGATGCCGGCGATCGTCTGGAAGGTGAAGCTCTTGCGACCGGTTTCGCTGGCAAGCGCCTGCACCACGCAGCGCGTGCCGTTGCCGCAGGCCTGCGCCCTCGAGCCGTCGCAGTTCAGGATGTCGATATAGGCGTCGGTGCCGTCGAGCTTCGGATCGTGGATCGCCATGATCTGGTCGAAGGCGGTCGCGGGGTCGGCGGCGAGTGCGATTGCCGCAGCCGGCGTCACCCGGTCGGTGCGACCGCGCATGTCGACGACCAGGATCTTGTTGCCAAGCCCGTTCATAACAGCGAATTCGACCCGATCCGACATGGTCACTCCAGAAAGCTGCATTTTCAGCCTATATGGCGGAAAAGCAGCCGAATTACCAGTAGAGCGACCAAAACCGCGCGTCCATGGTCAACGCCATGGTTCGGTCACTTCAAGCCATTCCCGGGTTCGCGCCTCCGGATCGGCATGCAAGGTAATGTCCGTCACCACAGCCGCACTGTCAGCACCTGCCGCAAAGACACCGCGAAGCCGGTGGGGCCGAAGCCCGCCGATGGCGACCAGGGGCAGGGGGGCGATCTTTTTCTTCCACACTGTCAGCCGTTCCAGACCCTGCGGCGCCCAGGGCATCTTTTTCAGGATCGTCGGATAGACCGGGCCGAGGGCAACATAATCAGGCTCGGCGGCCAGCGCCGTTTCGAGTTCCGCCTCGTCATGGGTCGAGAGGCCAAGCTTCAGGCCCGCGCTGCGGATCGCCGCGAGATCGGCAGTTGCCAGATCCTCCTGGCCGAGATGCACGAAGTCGCAAGCCTCGTCGATGGCGATCTGCCAGTAGTCGTTGATGATCAACTGGCAGCCATGATCGGCACAGCATTGCCGGGCGCGGCGGATGTGCTGGCGAAGCACGCTTTCCTCGGCGTCCTTCATCCGCAACTGCACCAGCTTGACCCCCAGCGGCACAAGCCGCTCGATCCAGTCGGCATTGTCGACGATGAGGTAGAAGGGATCGAGCTTCATGCGAAGACCCCTTTGCCGATGACGGGTGTTGACGGTACCGCCATGTCGCGCGGCTCCAGCATGCCGGCTTGATGGGCGATATGTCCTGCCTCGATCGCTTTGGCAAAGGCCTCGGCCATATCAGCCGGATCGCCGGCGCTCGCAACGGCAGTGTTAAGCAGCACGGCGTCATAGCCGAGTTCCATCACCGCTGTCGCGTGGGAGGGACGACCGATGCCTGCATCGACGATCAGCGGCACGTCGGGGAATTCCGCCCGCATGGATCTGAGTGCCGGCAGATTCTGCGGCCCCATGGCACTGCCGATCGGCGCGCACCAGGGCATCAGCACCCGGCATCCGGCGGCGAGAAGCTTCTCCCCGACCACCAGATCGTCTGTCGTGTAGGGGAAAACCTCGAAGCCCTCGGAACCGAGGATCTTTGCCGCTTCCACCAGTTCGAACACATCGGGTTGCAGCGTGTCATGATGGCCGATCACCTCGAGCTTGATCCAGGTGGTGCCGAAGACCTCCCGCGCCATCTTCGCCGTCAGCACCGCCTCGCGGGCGCTGTGGCAGCCGGCGGTGTTGGGCAGGACGTGGACGCCGAGATCGCGGATCAGCTGGAAGAAGGCCCCACCCGCCTTGCCGCCCGCGGTTTCCCGGCGCAGCGAGACGGTGACGATCTCGGTCTTCGATCGCCTTACGGCCTCGGCCAGGATCGCGGGCGAGGGGTAGCGCGCGGTGCCGAGCAGGAGGCGCGAGGAGATTGTCTTGCCGTAGAGTTCGAGTGTCATCTCAGCCTCCCTGCATGGGCGAAAGGATCTCGATCCGGTCGCCCTCCTTCAAAGGATGGGCGGCACGCTCCTCGCGGTGCACCAGGTCGCCGTTGACGGCGGTTGCCAGCCAGTCGCCCTCGTAGTCGAGCTGTGCCAGCAGATCGGCCAGGTTGCCTGCATCCAGCTCCAGAACTTCTCCATTGACGGTGAGCTTCATGCGGTCCTCCTTGTCTCGATTGCGTTTCTGGTCGTCAGCCTCTCCGCCGCCTCACGCGCCAGGGCTGGAGCCAGCAGAAAGCCGTGGCGGTACATTCCCGCGACTGCCAGGCCTTCGGAGGTTTCGATGAGGCGGGGCACATTGTCCGGGAAGGCCGGGCGAATGCCGGTGCCGGTTTCCACGATGCGCGCCTCGGCAAAGGCCGGGTGCAGCGCATAGGCTGTGTTCAGCAGCTCCATCATCGAACGCGCCGTGATCGGCCCGTCATCCTCAGTCTCGATCATGGTCGCGCCCAGCATGAACAGCCCGGTGCCGCGCGGCACGATGTAGAGGGGGTGGCGGGGATGCAGGAGGCGCACGGGACGCGAGAGGGTGACGTCACCCGCCTCCAGATAAAGCATCTCGCCGCGCACACCACGCAATCCGTCGATCTCACCGATCGCCTGTGGTCCCCGGCAATCCACGACGTTCGCATAGTCTCCCGCATCACTGGCCTCTTCCCCGAAGCGGAAGAAGACACCAAGCTGCCGCGCCGCCTGATACAGACCCCACAGAGCCTTGCGGGGATCGAGATGAGCCTCTTCTGAGAAGAAGAGGCCGGTGCCGAAGCGCCCGGCGAGATCCGGTTCAAGCTCTGCGATCTCGTCCTCGCCCAGCCAGCGATGGCCGCGCGTGCGGCTCGCAAACCGCTTGAGGTCGGCGAGATCGCGGAGATTGGCCAGCACCAGCGTGCCCCGGCGCTGGACGAG
>JAIXSF010000235.1 GCA_027484835.1 Rhizobiaceae bacterium
CGCGACGTACCACCGACGAGCAGTTCGCCGTCGATCACGCCCTCGAACTGTGCTGCCTCGATGATGTCAGGAAAAGCCCCCGAGATGTCATCGCCGGAGCGGGAATAGAGCCGGCTCTTTCCGCCGGAACAGGACAGCTGCACCCGAATGCCGTCCCACTTCCATTCGGCAGCGAAGTCCTTCGGATCGAGATTCGGCAGGTCTCTGTCCTCGATCGGCGTCGAGAGCATGACCGAATGAAAAATCGCCGGTGTCGACAACACAGGTTTCTCGACCCGGTTCTCCAGCCAGGCGAAGAGCTCGGTGTAAGGCGGCTTCAGCCCGTGCCAGAGGCTCTCGATGTCAACGACATCCTTGTCGCCGTAGATCGCCAGCGCCTGCTTGGTCAGGCGCGCCGAAACGCCGATCCGAAGTCCTCCGGTCACAAGTTTGATCAGCGCGAACCGCTCGGATGTGTCGAGCCTGTCAAACAGGTCGCGCATGACCGACCGCGTCTCGTTGCGCCCAAGCCGTTGCAGCCGCTCGACGATCTTCGAAAGGCTTTCCAGATCCTCGTCGCTGTCGACCTCCCGCGCCTGTGGCTCCCAGACGAGCGATATGGTCTCGGCAAGATCGCCCACATAGTCGTAGGAATATTGAAACAGGATCGGGTCCATCCGCTCCAGCGCCAGCTCCTTGAGCAAAGCAGGCTTCACGCCCTTGATGTCGAGGCCATCGGTGAGTGCGGCCAGCGCATAACCTCGATCGGGATCGGGGGTGTCGCGGAAATAGTCTGTCAGCAGCGTCAACTTGCCATTGCGGCTGGGGGTAAGAACCAGACGGTCGAGGAGGCGGGCAAAGGCCTTCATCTCAATCTCCCTCGTCTTCGTAGCCGACGAGGTGCAGCGGCCGTGCCTTGATCCCCTCAAGTTCGCACCAACGCACTAGTGCTTCCTCACGCCCGTGGGTAACCCAAACCTCCTGCGGGCCGACCTCGCGGATCGTGTCGAGAAGTTCCGGCCAGTCGCAATGGTCGGAAATGATAAGCGGCAGTTCCACACCCCGCTGCTTGGCGCGCTGGCGTACCATCATCCAGCCCGAGGCGAAGATGGCGAGCGGATCTTCGAAACGACGCGCCCATCGATCGTTGAAGGCTGAAGGCGGGCCGATCACGACGGCGCCCTTGAAGGCGCCAGACTTCTTGTCCTCGGTCGTGGCAGGCCGAAGCTCGCCAAGCTCGACGCCCTGGTCCGTGTAGTAGTCGCAGAGCTTGGCCATCGAGCCGTGGATGTAGATCGGCTTCTCGTACCCACCACGACGGATGAGCGAAATGACCCGTTGTGCCTTGCCCAGCGCATAGGCGCCGATCAGGTGGCTGCGTTCGGGAAACTGCTGCAGCGAGGTCAGCAGCTTCTGTATCTCCAGCCTTGGCTCCGGATGGTGAAAAACGGGAAGGCCAAAGGTTGCCTCGGTGATGAAGACATCACAGGGCACAGGCTCGAAGCTTGCGCAGGTTGGATCCGCCCCTCGTTTGTAGTCGCCGGAGACGACGATCCGCGTACCCTGCGCTTCGATCTCGATCTGCGCCGACCCCAACACATGCCCGGCCGGATGAAACCGCGCAGTGACGCCGTTTACGGAGATGGTTTCGCCGAAGGCAGCACTTTGCGATGTGCGACAGAAATCGGCGCCGTAGCGGATGGCCATGATGTCGAGCGTCTGGCGGGTGGCGAGCACGTGGCTGTGCCCCGAGCGTGCATGGTCGGAATGACCGTGGGTAATCAGCGCCTTGTCGACCGGCCGGATCGGATCGACATAAAAATCACCCAGCGGGCAATAGAGCCCGCCAGGTGTCGGATGAAGAAGAAGGTCCGGCTTGATCATGTCGACAACATAGGGCGCCAGTGGGGCCCCTGCCAGCACTCAGGCGGTAAAGCGCGACACGGCGTAGTAACCGGCGACCGAAGCGGCGGCCGACAGGAATGCGCCCCAGGCCATGTCGACGAGACTGACCTGCAGCGACCAGCCCTTCAGGGTCGCGAGATTGGTCATGTCATACGTGCCATAGGCGAGCAGCCCGAGCAGTGCGCCATTGATGAGCGCGGTGACAAGACTGCCGGCCGAGACGGCGGGCATGACCGCGAAGTAGACCAGGCCGACCACATAAAAAAGGTAGAATATGCCAGCCGCAGCAAAGTTCGGGGTCGCCAGAAGCAGGCCACCGATGTGCTCGCGGTAGAAGCCGATCGCGACGCGCGTCAGCCAGAGATAGTCGAGAGCAAAGAAGACCACGGCCGTCGAGATGTAGGCGATCACATAAGGCATTGGTCTTCCCCTCACGACCGGGCTTGTGCCCGGCCTTCCATCAAATTCCGAGAACCGGCTGCACCAGTCGGACCAGAAGGCTCTTGAACTTCAGCGGTGCATCGGTCACGGCGAGACAGATGCAGTCCTCATCCGGTGTCGCCACCGGCTGGTGCGTCAGCGTCTCGTCCGCTTCCTCGATGTCTCCACGCTTGAACACGGTGGCACCATCGGAGAACGCACCCTTCAACACGAGCGTCAGCTCGCGGCCACCATGCGAATGTTCCGGCACGGGCTTGCCGGCGGGGATCTTGAGAAGCCGGACCTGGCTTTCCGTATCGCCGGTCTTGATCGGAATGTGATAGGCGCCGCGGCCCAGTGCCTTCCACTTCAAGGCCTCGACATCACTGCCGAGATAAGAGCGCAGCGGCTCGGGCAGGACCGGGATGTCCGACGGTGTCGCAACCGGCTTGGCAGCCGCCAGGTGCGTGGTACCCTGCGCCTTGAGCTTTGCCTTCATTGCCGACCAGCTGTCGGCTTCAGGTGTTTGCTCGGCAGTCACTTCGGTCGCTTCCAGGATCTGCCCGCCCGTATGCTCCATGAAGGAGAGGCGGTCGCGACAGGCCGGGCACAGCGCCAGATGCGTGGCGACGGCCAGGCTCCAGCCTTCAGCCAGGTTTCCGGTCGCATAATCCAGCAACAGTTCGTCGCTGATATGGTGTTGAACATGGAGGGTCATGCTCGCTCCTCCAGTGCTGCGCGAAGCTTCGCAAAGGCGAGGCGGATGCGCGATTTGACGGTTCCCATGGGCAGTCCGAGTTCGGCTGCGATCGTGCTGTGGGATGCTTCTCTGTAGAATGACATTTTGAGGAGTTCGAGCTGTTCGGGTGGTAGGGTTTCCATGGCACGGCGAAGGCGATCTGCCTCCTGCTTGCCTTCGAATTCGACATCGGCCGGCGGCACGTCGTCGGGCACAAAGGCCGGATCGGACGGGTCGAAGGTCGGCCGTCTTTCACGGCGGAACGCGTCGATACGCTGGTTGCGGGCGATCGTAAAAATCCAGCTCGACACGTTGCCCCGGGTCGGGTCGAACTGCTCGGCTTTGTTCCAGACCGCGAGCATGGTCTCCTGCATCAATTCCTCGGCTGCCTGGCCATCTCGAGCCAGCTTTGCCATGTAGGCGCGAACCTTGGGGCCATAATGCTTGAAGATCGTCTCGAAGGCTTCGATGTCTCTGTCGCGACCGACAGCAGCCAATAGCTGCGTGAAGTTACGCTGGTCTAGTTCTTCCACAGACTCGGTCATCGAAACGCTTTTTTTTCCTCGTTTGAGCGACGCCACGACCTGCTGCCGTGCTGTTCGCCCGGAGTCATTGTGGCACGCATCCGCCGAGATGTGTATCGCGTTCATCATGAAGCCGTCTACGCCGGGCCTCTTTCAGCGGATCACTTTCGGCGAATTTATTCAGCATGATCGATCCATTGCTAATTCTCTTGCGTAATCCTCGACAATCCATTGAATGGAATGATTGAATAAGGGGCGCGTGATGGACTCTGGTAAGACGAAGACCACAATCGGCGATAATCGCCGCATCGCGGTCATCGGTTCGGGAATTTCGGGTCTGTCCTGTGCCTGGCTGCTGTCCAAAAGCTGTGATGTTGTCCTCTACGAAACGGAGAACCGTCCGGGCGGCCACTCCAATACGGTTCTGGCGCCAGGCGCCAAGAAGGACGTCCCGGTCGACACCGGCTTCATCGTCTACAACGACAGAAACTATCCCAACCTCGTGAAGCTTTTCGAGCATCTCGACGTGCCGACCTTGCCGTCGAACATGTCGTTTGCGGCCTCCCTCGGCGGTGGCGCGTTCGAATATTCCGGCTCGGGCCTCTCGGGCCTGCTGGGTCAGAAGTCGAACATTCTGCGTCCGAGGTTCTGGCGCATGGTGAAGGACATTCTCCGCTTCTACAAGGAAGCACCCGGCCTTCTGGAGCGCCGGGAACTCGAGGGTGTGTCCCTCGGTGATTATCTGGCCTCCGCGGACTATGCCCCATCCTTCGTCGAGGATCACCTCCTGCCGATGGGGGCTGCCATCTGGTCGACAACGGCGTCGGAGATGCGCCTATACCCTTTGCATGCCTTCATTCGCTTCTTCGCGAACCACGGATTGTTGGTTCTGAAGGATCGCCCGCGCTGGCGGACGGTCAAGGGCGGCAGCCGCGAATACGTTGCCCGCATTCTCGCCGATTTCGGCGGCGAAGTGCGCCTCGGCACGGCTGTCACCGGTGTGCGCCGCGGTCCGTCCGGTGTGGAAGTGACCGATGTGCACGGTCGCGTCGATACCTTTGACGACGTGGTCCTCGCGACCCACGCAAACCAGAGCATCGATCTGCTCGAAGATGCCGACACCGAAGAGCGCGAGGTGCTGGAATCCTTCCAGTACACGCCCAATCTCGCCGTTCTGCATTCCGACGAACGCCTGATGCCGAAGCGGAAGTCCGTCTGGTCGAGCTGGAACTACGTGGCCGAAAAGCAGTCTGACGCCAGCGAAACGCTTTGCGTCACCTACTGGATGAACATGCTGCAGTCGCTGGATCCGGCAACGCCGCTTTTCGTCACGCTCAATCCGCGTCGCCCGATCGACCCTTCGAAGGTCATCCGGACGTTCAACTACGAGCATCCGTTGTTCGACGTCGCGGCCATCCGTGCGCAGCGCCGGGTCTGGCAGCTGCAGGGCCGCCGCAATACCTGGTTCTGCGGCGCCTATTTCGGCAGTGGCTTCCATGAAGACGGGCTGCAGGCCGGTCTCGCGGTCGCCGAAGCGCTTGGCGGCGTCCGCCGTCCCTGGTCCGTTGCCAACGAGTCTGGCCGCATCGTGATAGACCGCCAGCTCGAGGCCGCGGAATGACGTTGAATTCCGCAATCTATGCCGGGCATGTGCTGCATGCCCGCAGCCGGCCCAAGAAGCACAGTCTTCGATACAGCGTTTTTTCGCTCCTGGTGGATCTGGATGAAATCGATCAGCTGAACTCGGGCCTGCGCCTGTTCGGCTACAACCGTGCAGCCCTCTATTCGGTCCATGATGTCGATCACGGCAATGGCCGCACCGGCGAGCTCCGGGCCTGGGTCGAGGAGCGATTGGCTGCAGCGGGTCTCGAGGGTGACGGCTGGAAGATCCGCATGCTCTGCTACCCGCGCATCTTCGGCTACGTCTTCAATCCGTTGACCGTCTACTTCTGCTATCGGACGGATGGCAGTCTCGCAGGTGTGCTCTACGAAGTCTGCAACACCTTCAACGAGCGTCACACCTATGTCATCCCGGTAGAGGCAGATGCCGGGGGCCAGGTGCTGCGCCATCGCTGCGCCAAGGAGATGTATGTCTCTCCCTTCATGCCGATGAACTGCGAATACAATTTCCGCATCAGCCCGCCGGACGAGCATGTCACCATCAACATTGGCGAAAACGATCCGGAAGGGCCACTCTTGTTTGCAACTTTTTCCGGCCAGCGCCGTCCTTTATCAGACAGGGGCTTGTTGCACATGTTGCTGAAGTACCCTTTGATGACCCTCAAAGTGATGGGGGGCATTCACTGGGAGGCGCTGAAGCTGTGGTGGAAGGGAGTTCCGATCTATCGACATGAGCCAGCCGCAGTCAGAAGAGCCTCTACGATCGTCGTGCAGAATGGGATGAACAAGTCATGAGTCATGCTGAGCAGGAAATGCAGCCTGTTGTTAGCTCTCTCACTTTCTGGCAGCGGATGATGTGTCGCTGGGCCGATCGCATCGCCGTCGGCCGCCTGACGCTGCAGTTCGAAGGCTATGGTGAGCATGTCGCGATCGGTGCGGCACCCGGCCCGAATGCCGTGCTGTGCGTTCGAAACGCAAGCCCGGTCCTGCGGATCCTGACCAACGGGACGCTGGGCTTCGCCCAGTCGTTCATGGATGGCGATCTGGATTCCCCGGATATCGGCGCGGTCCTGGAGCTTGCTCTCGCAAACGAAGCACAGCTCGGCCGCGTACTGGCGTCCTCCTCCATTTTCATGGCGCTCGCTCGCCTGCGTCACAAGCTGCGCCGCAACTCGAAAAAGGGTAGCCGGCGTAACATCGCCTATCATTACGATCTTGGAAACGCCTTCTATGGCCTCTGGCTCGATCGGACGATGACCTATTCCTCCGCGCTCTATAGCGCCCCGGGAATGAGCCTCGCGGATGCCCAGGAGGCGAAGTACGCCCGCATCGTCGAGGAGCTGAAGATCGGCCCGGATGACCACGTGCTCGAAATCGGCTGCGGCTGGGGTGGCTTCGCCGAACACGCAGTCCGCAAGACTGGCTGCCGGGTCACATGCCTCACCCTGTCGAACGAGCAGGCGAAGTTCGCCCGCGAGCGACTGGAAAAGGCGGGCTTCGCCGACCGCGTCGACATCAGGCTCGAGGATTACCGCGACTGCCGCGGGCACTTCGACAAGATCGTTTCCATCGAAATGTTCGAGGCCGTCGGCGAGGAAAACTGGCCGGGCTATTTCCAGGCTGTCCAGGATCGCCTCGTTCCAGGCGGTCAGGCGCTCGTCCAGACGATCACCATCGACGAAAGCCGCTTCGATTATTATCGCCGCAGCGCAGACTTCATCCAGACCTACATCTTCCCTGGCGGCATGTTGCCGTCAGTCACCGTCTTTGAACGGGATGCTGAAGCTGCGGGTCTGGAAGTGGGTGATCGCTTCCGCTTCGGTCGCGACTACGACCGCACGCTCATTGCCTGGGACAGCGCTTTCACGGCCAACTGGCAGAAGATCGAGCCCCTGGGCTTCGATCGTCGCTTCTACCGCATGTGGCGTCTCTATCTGCACTACTGCGCCGTCGGCTTCCGCTTCGGCCGGATCGACGTCGTCCAGTTCAGGCTGGACAAGCCAGCCTGAACACCAAGCATCCTCAATTTCCGAAATACTGCTCCGGTCACTGACCCTTTGGCCGGAGCATTTTGCGCGTCAGCGCAAAGCGCAGCGAATGCGGCAGGGCGTGGAGGAAGCGGATCGCGAGCGCCATCTTCCAGGGGAAGATGATCTCGAACTTGCCCTTGGCCAGTCCCTTGGCGATCGTATCGGCCGCCTCTTCCGACGAGACGAGGAACGGCATGGGAAAATCGTTCTTCTTGGTCAGCGGCGTGTCGACGAAACCCGGATTGACGATGGTGATCTTGACGCCGTGTCGCTCCAGCTCGGGATAGAGCGCTTCACACATGACGTTGAGGGCAGCCTTGGTGGCACCGTAGGTCGCAGCACCCGGCAGCCCGACATAACCGGACACCGAGGCGACGACGGCGATGTGTCCATGGCGCCGGGCGATCATTGCCGGCATCACGGTTTCCAGGCAGGACGCCGTACCGAGCACGTTGAGATCGAACATCTGACGGGTTCGCGCGCTGTCGAAATCATCGGCATAGTCGCGAGTATAGGAGCCTGCGGCAAAGACCGCGAGATCGATCGGTCCCATCTCGCCCTCGATCGCCGAAAACACCTGCTTGACGGCGGCGGCATCGGTCACGTCGAGCGGGTAGACGCCAACCTTGCCGGGATGGCTCGCGGCAAGCGAGGCGAGCGCGTCAGCGCTTCGGGCGCTCACGGCTACACGATACCCGTCGCGCAGCAGCCGTTCGGCCAATGCACGGCCAATGCCGGAGCTAGAGCCGGTAATCCAGGCGATTTTGGTCATGACATCCTCTTCTTCTGTGTAATGACCAATACGCCGGGTGGGCGAGCCCGGTTCAGGCAGTCCAGCCCGAGAGCAGCGAAAGTCCCTGTTCGAGCAGATTGGAGGCGCTGTCCTTGTCCGCCGCTTCCACGTAGCAGCGCATTTCCGGCGCATTGCCCGAAGGGCGGAAGTGGAGGACCTTGCCGTCGGTGAGCGTCACGCGCAAACCGTCGATGTCGCTGACATCGGCGATGGTGCCGGCAGGGGCGAGGAATGCTGCCAGCTGTTCCCTCGAACCGCGCAGATGCGCCATCAGCGCAGCGCTTCTGTCACTGGCATAATCCTCTAGCCGGTCGCTCAGGGCCACGGGGAGATTGAAGTCCTCGACGAGCGCCGACAGCGAAAGGCCTCTCCCCGCCGCCGTGCCGAGAGCAGCGAGTGCCGGCAGGAAGCTGTCGCGCGTCGGCAGCGACTTGATCGCCTTGCCATTGACCACGAAGTCGGAGCCGAGCATCAGGCCGCCATTGGCCTCGAAACCGATGACACCTGTGCCACCGGACGCAAGTGCCTCTTCCATCGCGGCAATCACGTAAGGTGATCCGACCCTGGTACGCTTGACTGAGAAGCCGCCATCCTGCTCAAGGCCGGAATTCGAGGTGACCGGCGTCGCCACGAAGATGGCCCCAAGGAAACGGGCAGTAATCAGGCCGAGCAGGTCACCGCGCAGCGGAATGCCATGCTCGTCGGCAACGAGGGGCCTGTCTCCGTCGCCGTCGGTCGACAGCACGGCGTCGAGCGCAAGTTCATCGGTCCAGCGAGCGAGCTGGGTCACCGTATCGGGAGATACGGCTTCGGTATCAACCGGGATGAAATGCTCGGAATGGCCCAGTGGGAACACTGTGGCACCGCAGCGTTCGAACACGCTAACCAGCATGCCGCGGGCAACCGAGCTGTGCTGATAGATGCCGATGCGTTTGCCGGTCAAAGCGTCTGCCGAAAGAATGCCGAGGTTCCGCTCGAGAAACCGTTCGATTGCCTCCGCCTCCTGGTCATCCCCTTGTCCCGCTTCGACCAGATTGGCGCTTGGGTCGTCCCTTAACACGGCCGCGAGGTGGGTGATCGCCTCTTCGTCCGTTTTGTTTATTTCGCCGTCCGGTCGGTAGAACTTGATGCCGTTGCGATCGGCCGGGATATGCGATCCCGTGACCATGATCCCGGCAGCACCGATCGACGTGCCGTAGAGGGCGAGCGCCGGCGTGGGAATGGTCCCGCAGTCGACGGGCCGGAGCCCCAGACGCTTCATTGCGGCGATGATCGTTGCGGAAATTTCCGGGCTGGAAGGGCGGAAGTCCCGGCCGATCACCACGGGAGAGCCAGCCTGCAGCTGTCCTGTCTCCAGCATGTGTCTGGCAAAGGCCGTGGAATAGAGGGCAGAGACAGAGCCTACCAGATCGGTCGAAAGCCCTCGCAGTCCGCTCGTGCCGAATTTCACACTCATCTAAACCTCCTGAACGCCTTTCAGACAGACGGCGTTATATGGGCCTGGTGCCTTGGGCATCAAGCGAAAGTCTGAGGTGTTAGCAGATCGGCGGGGGAGGATGTTAGTGGCAGAAATGCAAAGAGCCTGGCGCGGGAGGAGGATGCGCCAGGCTCTTAAACTTGATCGGCAATTGGGAGGAGGAGGAGTATTGCCGATCCTACCGAGCGGCACTGGGAGGAGGAGTGCGCCGCTTCGA
>JAIXSF010000186.1 GCA_027484835.1 Rhizobiaceae bacterium
CCGATGATCCCGCGTTACTCCCGGCCGGAAATGGTCGCCATCTGGTCCCCCGAAACCAAGTTCCGCATCTGGTTCGAGATCGAGGCCCATGCCTGCGACGCGCTCGCCGATCTCGGTGTGATCCCGAAGGAATCCGCCCGCACCATCTGGGAAAAGGGTGGCCCGGCCGAATTCGACGTTGCCCGCATCGACGAGATCGAGGCCGTCACAAAGCACGACGTCATCGCCTTCCTGACGCATCTCGCCGAATTCATCGGTCCTGACAGCCGCTTCGTCCACCAGGGCATGACGTCGTCCGACGTGCTCGACACGACGCTGAACATCCAGCTGGTCCGCGCTGCCGACATCCTGCTCGCCGACATGGACCGCGTTCTGGCAGCCCTGAAGGCCCGCGCCTTCGAGCACAAGGACACGGTACGCATCGGCCGTAGCCACGGCATCCATGCCGAGCCGACGACCATGGGCCTGACCTTTGCCCGCTTCTATGCCGAGATGGCCCGCAACCGTGACCGCCTCGTCAATGCTCGCGCGGAAGTGGCAACCGGCGCGATCTCCGGCGCCGTCGGCACTTTTGCCAACATCGACCCGCGCGTCGAAGAACATGTCTGCGCAAAGCTCGGTCTTGTCCCTGAGCCGATTTCGACCCAGGTCATCCCGCGCGACCGTCATGCGATGTTCTTCGCCACGCTCGGCGTCATCGCGTCCTCGATCGAGAACGTCGCGATCGAGATCCGTCATATGCAGCGTACCGAAGTGCTGGAAGCGGAAGAGTTCTTCTCGCCGGGCCAGAAGGGCTCGTCGGCCATGCCGCACAAGCGCAACCCGGTTCTGACCGAGAACCTCACCGGTCTTGCTCGTCTCGTGCGCATGTCGGTGGTGCCCGCCATGGAGAACGTGGCCCTCTGGCACGAGCGTGACATCAGCCATTCGAGCGTCGAGCGCGCCATCGGCCCCGACACGACGATCACCCTCGACTTTGCGCTGAACCGTCTGGCCGGCGTCATCGAAAAGCTCGTGATCTACCCCGAGAACATGTTGAAGAACATGAACAAGTTCAAGGGCCTGGTCATGAGCCAGCGCGTGCTGTTGGCGCTTACCCAGGCTGGCGTGTCGCGCGAAGACAGCTATCGTCTCGTTCAGCGCAATGCGATGAAGGTCTGGGAAAAGGGTGCCGACTTCCTCGAGGAACTGCTGGGCGATGAAGAAGTCCGCGCTGCTCTTTCGGAAGAGGATATCCGCGAAAAGTTCGACCTCGGCTATCACACAAAGCATGTCGACACGATCTTTGCCCGCGTCTTCAACTGAGAGCGCGAGTTTATCGGCAGAGTGAAACATCGGGCGCGGTCAGACCGCGCCCGTTCTGTTTGGAGGGATTGATCGTGAAGGGCCTGGATCGCCTCGCAGCAACCGCGACTTACGCCTTGGCAGTTTCGGCCATGCTGCTTTTGTCGGGAAGCAAATATGACTGGATGGCCGAACTCGATGCGGACCTGTCAGCAGGTTCGATCGAAACGTCCGGGAACCGCGCCCTTGTCCGCACGCTGCTGCTGGCCGTCGCGCTGGCCTCAACAGCTTTCATCGCGATGCGCGGAAAGACGAGAGATGTCCGTTTGACATCCCTCGTCCTCTCGGTTTTGGCAGTGATTGCCTACCTGTTCGCCTGAGAAGCTCAGACGACCAGACGGCGATAGAAATGCCAGGTGGCGTGCCCCAGCACGGGCACGATGACGATGAGCCCCACCATCAGCGTCGCCATTCCGATGGCCAGCAGACCGGCGACCATGAGGCCCCAGACGGCGACTGGCACCGGATTGGCAAGGGTCGCGCGCACTGAGGTGCCGACTGCCGATGCCACGCCGCAGTCCCGATCAAGAAGCATCGGGAAAGCCACGATGCTGATCACGAGCGCCACAAGTGCCAGCACAAAGCCGGTGGCATTGCTCCAGAACAGAAACATGCCGACATTCGGGTGATCGAAGACACCGCTTGCAAAGGCAAAGACGCCCGGCGCCGGATAGTCGCCGATCATCGACAGGTACAGTCCGCGCGCAACCACCAGCCACACCATGAACAGCGTGAGCAGATAGGTACTCATCATCAGCAGTGCCGGACGTGTCGGCGATTTCAGAAGGTCGAGTGCACTGGACCAGTCAGCGGGTTGACCGAGCTCGCGCCGCCGGCTGATTTCCATCAACCCAAGGGCCAAAAGCGGTCCGACCAGCGCAAAACCGGTGAGCAACGGATACACCATCGGCAGGAGTTCGATACCCGCGCTCCAGCCGATCATCAGGGCACCCGCGATCGGATAGATCAGCGCGACGAAGGCATAGTGTGAAGGCTTTTCGCGAAAATCCTCATAGCCGTCGCGCAGAGACGCAAAGACATCGGACACGGCGATCCGGCGCACATTCGGTCGTATCATGGTGCCATTGGCACCGGTCATTACATGAAATGTCGACATTCTCACTTCCTCCTCGAGCAACAGGGTCTGTAAGCTGCAAAGTGAAATGCGAGACGGCGCCGGGCCGAAGCGGTCGCGATGGGGCGCCGTCTGTGACGTCCGGCAAAGCGAAGAAGGCGCCGTGCGGCAGACGTCGTGAATAAGCCGTTAGCTTATCAGCTAACGACCTCAATGTCAGGGGCATTGGCGCACGAAGCCGTGATCCGGTAGCTCGGGGCCAAGACACCGGCTCCGTGGAGCATGGATTTTCTGCCCATTGCTTCCATGCAAAATCTTGACGTCGCCCGCTTGGGACAGCAGATAAGGCCCATGAAAGTCTCTGAAGCAGAAATCCTGATCGTCCCCGGCTACACCAATTCGGGACCCGACCACTGGCAGACCCGTTGGGCGTCGAAGCTTTCGACCGCGCGCCGCGTGGAGCAGGCCGAATGGTCCAAGCCCGTCCGCGAGGATTGGGTGGCCCGCGTCGCGGAGGAAGTGAACGCGGCCACGAAGCCCGTCGTGCTCGTAGGCCATTCGCTCGGCATACCGGCGATCGTGCACGCCATCCCGGAGATGAAGAAGAAGGTGGCAGGCGCCTTTCTCGTGGCACCACCGGATGTTGCCAATCCGGAGATCCGTCCGAAGCATCTGATGACGTTCGGGCCCTATCCCCGGCTGCCGCTCCCCTTCCCTTCGATCATGATTGCCAGCCGAAACGATCCCTTCGGCGAGTATTCCCATGCCGAAGATATCGCCAATGCCTGGGGCTCATTCCTGATCGATGCCGGCGAATCCGGCCACATCAACGCCGAATCCGGCCACGGACCCTGGCCCGAAGGCACGATGGTCTTTGCCCAATTCCTGGGGCGACTGTAAGCATCCGCCGACGATCCCTCACCCGCGCCATTTTGACACGACACTGTGTGTTCGGTGCGGGTAAAGTTTAAAATCTTTTTAAGTAACGCCTCATAGACTTCCTGCAACTTAGCGAAGTCAGGAGCAGGCGTTTGCGTCCGGAAGCTGCCACACAAAAACAAAGAGCTCTGGAACCCCATATCGATATCGCCACTCTTGTCTGGCCGGTCGCCTGGCTGAATATCGACGGAACGGTGTATCAGGCCAACCATGCGATGCAGAGCATCCTGGGCTCCGTGGCAGACGCCGGCCCTGGTTTCGCTGAACGCCTTGTTGCAAGCGACCAGGCAGCCTTCACGCTGGCGCTGGGGCGCCTGATGATGGATGCGGCCCCGACGACGCTGGAGATCCAGATAAGCGGCCATGAGCCGAGATCCTATATTGCGGCCCTTGCCAGACCGGACACCACGGCCGTCACCGCGCCAATCCTGATGCAGCTGACAGACGTGACGGCGATACGCCAGGAACTGAAGGCGGTTGCGGAGCGTGAAAGCCGCTGGAACCATGCCTTGGTCAGCGCCGTCTCGGGTGTCTGGGACCAGCGCAGCACCGGCGAGCTCTATTATTCCGAAGTGTGGCATCAAATCCGGGGCATGACACCCGGCGACAGAATCCCGGCCTCGACCGAAGAATGGCTCGAGCTCGTACATCCGCAGGATCGCGATCGCGTCCTCCATTCGATCGAACGCCAGAACGCAGGCGACCCGGACTACACGGTCTTCCAGTACCGCGAGCTTCATCGCGACGGACATTATGTCTGGATCGAATGCCGCGGCGCCTGCATCGAGCGCGATTCGGAAGGACAGCCAACCCGGATCGTCGGCACGGACACCGACATCACCGCGCGCAAGGCACAGGAAGAGTGGCAGGAAGGCCTGTCACGTCGGCTGAAGCTTGCCGTCGACATCTCGGGCATCGGGATCTTCGAGACGGATTTCGAGGCCGGCATCAGCGAATGGGACGAAGGCATGCGGCGGATCTTCGAAGTCGAGTCGGGCCCTGACGTGCAGATCGGCGGCTTCTGGGAAAGCAAGCTCCATCCCGAAGACCGCAGTCGGATCATCGCCAATGTCGAAGCCAAGGTCGCCGAACTGAAGCCATTCGCCGACAATTACAGGATCATCGCCCGCGACGGCAGCATCCGCTACATCCGATCCAACAGCCTGCCCTTCCTCGACCATGAGGGCCGCCTGAGGATGATAGGCGTCAACTGGGACGTTACGGAGGACCAGCGTCTCAGGCAGGAGCTGGAGCGGCAGAAGACGCTTGCGGAAGCCCGCAACGTCGAGCTCGAGCGCACACGGATCGCTGCCGAGCAGTCGGCCCTGCACGACTATCTGACCGGCCTGCCGAACCGACGATACCTGGAAGCCAAGCTCGACGAATGGCGCGCCGGTCAAGGCAATCTGGGCGCCGGTATTGCCGCCCTTCACATCGATCTGGATCGCTTCAAGCAGATCAACGATACGCTCGGGCATGGGGCCGGTGACGCGATGCTGACGCTCGCAGCAAAGATCCTGCGCGACAACATTCGCGGCCGGGACTTTGCCGCCCGAATCGGCGGTGACGAGTTTGTCGTCCTGATTGACTACGATGGGACAACGGCGACCCTGGCTGCGATTGCCAACCGGATCATCGCGCAAATGCGCCAGCCTGCCGATTACAACGGCCAGGAATGCCGGTTCGGGGCAAGCATCGGCATCGCCCACACGCTGAAGCGGGACATCGACCCGAAGCAACTGCTGCAGAACGCCGATATCGCCCTCTACAAGGCGAAGAATCTCGGCCGCAACAGGTTCGAGTTCTATGCGCATGCGAGCCGCACCATGATCGCCGATGCCAGCCGGCTGTCGAGCGAGCTGCTACGTGCACTGGAATGCGACGAGATCTTTCCGCATTACCAACTGCAGTTCGACGCCCGGACACGCGCGGTCGTCGGAGCCGAATGCCTGGCACGCTGGCGCCATCCGGTCAGGGGCGTTCTCGGCCCGGACATGTTCCTGTCGACCGCCGAGGACTACGGCGTGCTCGACCAGATCGACCGCCTGATCCTCGAAAAGGCATTGGCCGATCTGGAACGCTGGCGCAGCGAAGGCATCGCGCCGCCGAAGATTTCCGTCAACGTGTCGGCACGCCGCCTCACAGACCCTGACCTTGCACGCAGCCTTGCGGATCTGGACATCAAGCCGGGCACCGTGTCGTTCGAGCTTCTTGAAAGTGTCTTCCTCGACCGCCAGGATGCTGCCGTCATGAGCAATCTCGACATGCTCAGGCGTCTCGCGGTCGACATCGAGATCGACGATTTTGGAACCGGTCACGCCTCGATCGTCGGCCTTCTCAATCTGAAGCCGACCACCCTCAAGATCGATCGCCAGCTGATCGAACAGATCCCCGATAGTCAGGAGCAGAGGATCCTGGTTAAGTCCATCATCCAGATTGCGCGGTCGCTGAAGATAAGGGTGACGGCGGAGGGCGTGGAAACCGAGGAACATGCCCGCATCCTGCGCCGGCTGGGCTGCGACATGCTGCAAGGCTATGGACTGGCGCGCCCCGTCGGTTTCGAGGAGGCATCGGCATTCCTGCGCAGCCACAAAAAATCCGCCCAGGCCTGAGCCTGGACGGATCATGTCATCTCAGGATCTCGTAAGAGATCAGGCGTTTTGGATCTGATCGATGGCCTGGCCGAGGAACTCGACCATCTTGCCACGCAGTTCTTCGTCGGTGATCGACACGCCGCCAGCCGTCAGATCGGCCTTGACCTTGCGGATCACGTCTTCGTCACCGGCCTCTTCGAAGTCGGCAGCGACGACTTCCTTGGCATAGGCGTCCGCATCGGCCTTGCCGAGCAGGCCAGCAGCCCAGAGCCCAAGCAACTTGTTGCGGCGAGCTTCCGCCTTGAAGCGAAGCTCTTGATCATGTGCGAACTTGTTTTCGAAAGCCTTTTCGCGATCACTGATGCCGCTCATATCGATCTCCCATTTTGTGCCGCCATCGTGCGGTTTCGTTTCCCATTAATCAAAAGGGAGTACAAAGTGCAATGCAAACTTCCGCGAGTCCCGGTGAGTCCCTGGGGGCGCGACGTTTTGGCAGGAAGGGGTGATCTGCGCATTGTGAAAACGAAGGTTTTCCGTTAAGGGACCGCTTCAAAGACCGATCCACAGCGTCCGCGCATTTGCGCCGTGATGCCAACAACAGAGAAAATCACCCATGAACCGTCGCCGCCGCGTTTACGAGGGCAAGGCAAAGATCCTCTATGAAGGTCCCGAGCCCGGCACGCTGATCCAGTTCTTCAAGGACGATGCAACGGCATTCAACAAGAAGAAGCATGAAGTCATCGACGGGAAAGGCGTTCTGAACAACCGTATTTCCGAATACGTGTTCACGCATCTGAACAAGATCGGCATTCCGACCCACTTCATCCGCCGCATGAACATGCGCGAGCAGCTGATCAAGGAAGTCGAGATCATCCCGCTTGAGATCGTCGTGCGCAACGTCGCAGCCGGCTCGCTCTCGACCCGCCTCGGCATTGACGAAGGCATCGTCCTGCCGCGCTCGATCATCGAATTCTATTACAAGTCCGACGCCCTCGGTGACCCCATGGTCTCCGAAGAGCACATCACGGCCTTCGGCTGGGCAAACCCCGCCGAACTCGACGACATCATGGCGCTCGCCATCCGCGTCAACGACTTCCTCTCGGGCCTTTTCCTCGGCATCGGCATCCAGCTCGTCGACTTCAAGATCGAATGCGGCCGCCTTTACGAAGGCGACATGATGCGCATCATCCTCGCCGACGAAATCTCGCCGGACAGCTGCCGTCTGTGGGACATCGAGACCCGCGAAAAGCTCGACAAGGACCGCTTCCGCCAGGATCTGGGCGGGCTTCTCGAAGCCTATCAGGAAGTCGCCCGCCGTCTCGGCATCATGAATGAAAACGAACCGGTGCGCGGCACTGGCCCGGTTCTCGTCAAGTAAGCTTTGGAGAAGAGATCAGTGATCAAGGCACGCGTCACCGTCACCCTGAAGAACGGCGTTCTGGACCCTCAGGGCAAGGCCATCGAAGGCGCGCTCGGCGCACTTGGCTTCGACGGCGTCGGCCAGGTCCGCCAGGGCAAGGTCTTCGATCTCGAGCTTGCCGGTGACGACAAGGCCAAGGCGGAAGGCGACCTGAAGGCGATGTGCGAGAAGCTCCTCGCCAACACGGTCATCGAAAGCTACCGGATCGAGGTCGGCTGAGATGAAAGCCGCCGTCATCGTCTTCCCCGGATCGAACTGCGACCGGGACTGCGCCGTTGCTGTCGAGCGCTCGA
>JAIXSF010000304.1 GCA_027484835.1 Rhizobiaceae bacterium
CCACGACGTCGTAGGAATGGTCAACATAGGTGTAGGCCTTGCCGGTCTGGGCGAAGTTATGAATGGTTGCCATGTTGATTTACCCTACGAATGCGATCTTCAAGCTGGCGAAGAGACAGAGGCCACCGCTCAGGACTGCAGAGCACCTGTTCAGCCTCCGAAGCAAAAGCTTGGCGATATCGGCATGGACATAATCCTCGATGATCACCTGCATACCGAGCTTCATATGGATCAGGGCCGAGAGCACGACTAGAGCCATGACGACGGCAACGAGCGGGTGCGACAATGCGCCAACCACCTCGGCATAAGGCGCGCCGTTGTACATCACGAGGAAGCCGACGAAGAAGAGGATCAGAGGAATGTTGGCGACGGCCGTGACGCGCTGACGCCAGAAATGCTCGGTGCCTTCCTTGGCCGAGCCGAGACCGCGGACCTTGCCGAGCGGAGTACGCATATCCATGGAATGGTGCCTCAGGTGCGAATGATATAGGCGACGACCCAGACGAGGATCGTCAGGACAACGGATGCGACGATGTTCGCCTTGGCGAGCTTCGTCGAGAAATGCTTGTCGAAGCCGTAACCGACATCCCACATCAGGTGGCGAAGACCGCCGAGCATGTGGTGGATCAGCGCCCAGGTGTAGCCAAACAGGATCAGGCGGCCGATGAAGGTGCCCATGAACCAGTTGACCCATTCGAAGTAGTCGGCACCCGTCGAGGCTGCCACCAGCCACCAGGCGATCAGGATCGTGCCGAAATAGAGCGCCGCACCCGTGATGCGGTGCAGGATCGACATGACCATGGTTGGGATAGGCTTGTAAATTTGCAGGTGCGGCGACAGGGGCCGGTTTTTAGTCACATTCGCCATCTAAACCTCGCGGCGTCTCGATGCGGTCCGATCATACGGACATGCCATTTGCAATGCGTCATAACGTTTGTGGTGCATTGCATCACGGGGACGTTTAATCCTCGAACTCCCGGACGACAAGCACATTCGCTTGACGATTTCAATTTAATCGATTCGCGTGAATAGAACTTTAGCATCCCTGCGAACCGCATCCGCGAATACGAAAAAAGCGTGGAAGTGGATGACTTTAGCAACCAGTTGCGGCATGCTGCGTTAACGATTTGTTAACCGCGTTCAGGAGGCTGCCGCATGCTAAAGTATGGTTCTGTTCTGACAGCCGCGACGATTGTACTCATCTCCACCGCGGGCATCACGCTGGCCGGAGAACGGTACGACAGAGGCCATGGCCATCATCATGGTCGTAGCGAAGCTGTCGTCGGCAGCAACGGACTGCCCTCGGTCATCCCGGGCATCGGCACATTCGCTGGCAGCATCTCGGGTCTGCGCATCAAGGGTAATGGCGTCTTCTTCGCAATCGATCGCAACATTCGCGCCAAGGTCGTCGCCTACCAGGCTCCGAAGGCAAAAATCATTGAAATATCAGCAGAAAACCCCGAAGAAGCTTGCTCCTTCGAAGCTGGCGTCTGCGTCATCCGGCCGAAGAACTAGAGAAATTTCCAGACGGTCGTCTTCTTCACTTCGCTGTCTTCCAGCACCCGAGTGACAGGCACCTGATAGGTCGCGAGCGGCTCGAGATTGTCGATCGGGCGATAGCTGCGTCCGGGATCGCCGACCAGAACGAGACATCCGTCTTTCGCAGTTGCGCTGAACCAGGCGACCAGCGCCTTGGCAAAATCGCTGTCGTAGAAGACATCGCCGGCCAGGATCACATCGACATCGACGGATCGGCCGATCAGGTCGTCATTGGTGAAATCGATGCTCACGCCATTCAGAGCGGCATTCAGCCGCACCGCACTTTTCGCCCAGGGATCGATATCGGCGGCCACCACGGCAGCAGCACCCGACAGGGCAGCTGCAATCGCCACCATTCCCGAACCGCTGGCAAAATCCAGGACACGTTTTCCCCGCACGGTTTCCGGGTGATCGAGGATGTAGCGGGCAAGCCCTTGGCCGCCCGCCCAGGCGAAAGCCCAGAACGGCGGCGGCAGCCCGATCTCTTCCAGATCTTCTTCAGTCTTCAGCCAGAGATCATGCACTTCGCTGGCAAGGTGCAGCCGGATCTCGGGCACATGCGGCGGTGCCAGCACGCTGGTATTGTCGAGAATGAAACGCTCCGCATCGGTCTTCACGGGCGGATCAGACGGGCGGGTTGTCGAGACCGCCCATACGGCAGACCTCGAAATATTCGTCTTCGGTCACCGGCTGGACGGAAAGCCGCATCGAGGTCACCAGCGACATCTTGGCGAGCTTTTCGTTCGCCTTGATGTCCTTCAGGCTGACCGGCTTCGGCATGTCGCACACCGCACGGATGTCGACGCAGTCCCAGCGGGCATCGCCCTCGGCGGTCGAATCCGGATGCGAAAGCGCGCAGACCTCGACGATCCCGACCACTTCCAGCCCCTCGTTCGAGTGATAGAAGAAGCCTTTGTCGCCGATCTTCATCGCCCGCATGTTGTTGCGGGCGAGATAGTTGCGCACACCGGTCCATTCTTCGCCGATGTCGCCCTTGGCCTTCTGCATCTCCCAGGACCACTTGAAGGGTTCGGACTTGTAGAGCCAGAATGCCATTGTATTTACGCCTCGGGATTGTTGAAGACCCAGTTATAGGGCTTGATCTCGACCGTCTCGAACAGTCCCGCCTTGGCATAGGGATCCTGCGCGGCGAGTGCCTTTGCAGCTTCGATGTCATCGGCCGCGATGATCAGCATCGAACCGCAGGGCTTGCCGTCGGCATCGAGGAAGGGGCCGGCGATCTTCAGCTGGCCGGCAGCGTTCAGCCCGTTCAGCCATTCGACATGCGGCGGACGCGTTTCCATGCGAAGGCTCAGGTGTCCCGGCTTGTCGGCGCAGATGACGGCAAACAGCATCTTCTCTCTCCTAGGATATCTCTTATTCGGTGGTGATCGGTCGTGACATCAGTTGGGTGATGGCGGTCGGGATGTCCAGCCTGCCATCGATGATCGCGGCAACGGCCTCAGTGATCGGCATTTCGATCTCGTAACCTTCGGCCAGTCTAGCCGCAACCGCAGCCGCAAAGGCACCTTCGACGAGCGATCCCTGCTGCGTGCCGATCGGCTCGCCCTTGCCGAGCGCTATGCCGAAACGGAGATTGCGGGACTGGTGGCTGGTCGCGGTCAGCACGAGATCGCCAAGACCCGACAAGCCCCGCACGGTATCCCCGCGTCCACCCATGGCATCGACCAGTCGCGACATCTCGGCAAGCCCGCGCGCGATAAGTGCAGCACGCGCCGAATCGCCGAGCCCCATGCCCTCGACGATGCCGCAGGCAATGGCGAGTACGTTCTTCAAGGCACCCCCGAGCTGAACGCCGATCCGGTCATCGGAAGCGTAGAGTCGGAATGTCTGGCCGGAAATCGCCTTGGCGAGCTGTTCCGCAAGTGGCAGGTCCGCGGCCGCAATCGCCATCGCGGTAGGCAGCCCCTTGGCAATGTCGGCCGCGAATCCAGGGCCCGACAGCATGGCGACCGGATGGCCCGGCAGGGCGCTTTCCAGAACATCCGTGAGCAGCCGTGACGTCTGCTTCTCGATACCCTTGGCACAGATGACGACGGGTGCACCCGGCTTCAGATGTGGCCCATAGGTTTCGGCCGCCGCGATCTGCGCCTGGGACGGCATGGCGAAGAGCACGATGTCGGCGTCATGCAGATCTTCTGCACGGGCGGAAAAGGACAGCGACGCAGGCAAGTGAATACCCGGCAGTGAAGTCTCATGCATTCGGCTCGCGGCGAGATCCGTCATGACCGAGGCGTCGCGACCAATCAGGAGGACTTGCGCCCTGCCCGTCTGCGCCACTACGGCCGCAAGCGCCGTGCCGAATGCGCCTGCGCCGATCACGGCGATACGCTGCATCCCGCTCATGCCTTGGCTCCGCGCTTGCCGTAAGCAAGCAAAGCCTTGGCATCCTGATCCAGCGGCCAGCGGGATCGGGGGGCGACGGTCAGATCATCCGAGGGCATGCCGAGCGCCATGCGCTCAAGCCCGGCCCAGGCAATCATCACCGCATTGTCGGTACACAGATGATGCGGCGGCGCGACGAAGCGGAAGCGATGCTCGGCGCAGAGCGCATCGAGCGTCTGACGCACTTCCTTGTTGGCCGCGACGCCACCGGCAACGACCAGCGCAGGCTCGGCCACATCGGGAAAGGTTTCCTTGAACCGCAGCAACCCGCGGCCGATGCGATCCTTCAGCGTGCGCGAGATGGCATGCTGGAAGGAGGCGCAGATGTCGGCGATATCCTGATCGGTGACAGGCGCAATGCCTTCCGCCGCCTGGCGCACGGCAGTCTTCAGGCCCGAAAACGAAAAGTCGAGACGCGCCTCGCCGACCAACGGCCGGGGAAAGGCAAACCGCTTGGGATTGCCCGTGGCCGCCGCCCGCTCGACGGCGGGACCACCCGGATAGGGGAGCCCGAGAAGCTTCGCGGTCTTGTCGAAGGCCTCGCCGAGCGCATCGTCGATCGTGGTGCCCCAGCGCTCGTAGTCTCCGACGCCCTTGACAAGGACGAGCTGTGTGTGGCCGCCGGAGACGAGCAGCATCAGATAGGGGAAAGCAACACCATCCGTCAGCCGCGCCGTCAGCGCATGCCCCTCGAGGTGATTGACGGCAAACAGTGGCTTGCCGGTTGCGCGCGCAATCGCCTTCCCGGTCATAAGCCCCACCAGCAACCCGCCGATCAGGCCGGGGCCGGACGTGGCTGCGATCGCGTCGACCTCGGACAGCGTTATGCCGGCGCGGGTCAGAGCCTCCTCGATCAGCGTATCCAGCGCGTCGACATGGGCGCGCGCTGCAATTTCCGGCACCACGCCGCCATAGGCGCTGTGCTCGTCGAGCTGGCTCAAGACGACATCCGCTTCGGTGACAGCCGAGCCATCCGCAAGCCGCGTGACGACAGCGGCCGCCGTCTCGTCACAGCTGGTTTCGATGCCGAGGATGCGCAGTTTGGATGTCATGGAACCTGTTCATTGATTGCGGTCGCCGAGAAACCGGTCTACGAAATCTGTCGGTAACAACGG
>JAIXSF010000373.1 GCA_027484835.1 Rhizobiaceae bacterium
CTGCAACGGCTTCGAAATCGCCTCTGGCTCGATCCGTAACCAGTCGCCGGAACTGATGGACAAGGCCTTCGAAAAGGTGCGCCTGTCCCAGACAGATGTCGAGGAACGCTTCGGCGGCATGTACCGCGCCTTCCAGTACGGTGCTCCTCCGCATGGCGGCTGCGCCTTCGGCATCGACCGCGTGGTCATGCTGCTCGTTGGTGCCAAGAACCTGCGCGAGATCTCGCTCTTCCCGATGAACCAGCAGGCTCAGGACCTGCTGATGAACGCCCCGTCGCCGGCCACCCCGACCCAGCTGCGCGAACTGGCGCTGCGCGTCGTGCCGCAGCCGAAGAAGGACTGATCTGCGACGCGGATGATGGCGGACCGTTGAATGACGAAGGCCGGGAGCGATCCCGGCCTTTCTCGTTTTTGAAAGCCAACAAAAAAGCCCGGCCGTTTGCACAGCCGGGCTTCGATATGGGATCGACGACGATCAGTCGTTGGCGGTAACCTTGAGGCCGATCAGACCCGGAATGGTTTCCGGCGCGCCCATGGCGGCACCCATGATCATCGGGAAGGCGACCGGATTGGCTGGCGCCGCTGCGATCGTCAGCGCCTTCGGATCGTCTATATAGCTGTTCACTGCTGCCGAAACTTCGTTCTGCAGCGCGCCGAGCTTGGCCTGTGCGAGCAGGATCGGAACCATACCCTTGACCATCTGCGCCATCTGAGCGCCGTCCGTGCCCTGGCTCTTGCCGGCATAGTCGAGGCCGCGCTTGGTGATGCCGGCATCTTCGAAACGGATCTGTGCATCGACCAGCGACAACTGCTGCACGAGACCGAGCATGGCCAGACCTGCGGCCTGCTGGGCCTGCTCGTTCTGCGGCTGGGCCTGCATCAGGCGAGCCTGTTCCTGCATCTGCTTGACGAGGTCGAGCGTGTAACCGGACATCGAGAAGGCGAGGGACAGCTTGCCAACATTGGCGAAGTCGATCGCATAGTCTTCGACGTCGATCGTGCCGCTCTCGACTTCCCAGCTGCCGGACATGCTCATGTTGCCGTCGAGCGTGGTCAGGCCGAGCGCCTGGATCGACTCCTTCGCCTTCGGATCCTCGACGGTGCTGAGATCGGCCTTCACGCCGGTCACGGTGCCTTCGAAGGTAATCGTGGTTTCGTCCTCGGACAGGCCCATGGTGCCGACGGCTTCCGTCATCGAGAAGACCGACTTGCCGTCGATCGTCACATCGATCGCACCGCTATGGGCTTCTTCGTAGAACATCAGCGAATCGATGCCGGCGGCATTCGCGTCGCCGGGCACGTAGACGCCGGCGAGATAGACGTCCCGCACCTTGAAGCTGGACTTCTCTTCGGTGACGTTGACCTCGGGAAACTCGACGCGCTCGATGAAGTAAGCGCCGCCTTCTTCTTCCGTGACGCCCTGAAGCGTCAGCTCTGCAAGTGCCAGCGGCTTTTCAGGTGTCTCGCCCTGAACGCCGAGCTTCACGCCCTTCAGAACCACGTCGGCGCCAGAAACTTCGACGCTGTCGGCGGTGATCGCCGTGCCGCCGGTCGCGAAGGCAGCGTTGATCTTCTTGAGCAAATCCTGGCCGTCGAGCGCGAAGGCGGGACCGGCGAGGGCGCAGAGCGCAGCGCTCGCGAGCAGGAGGCGGGTGGAGCGATACAAGGTCATGACGAGGTCCTTCGTGCTGGTCCCGCGCATGCGGGGCAAATTGGTCGGCGATATTTATAAGTGGGATTGGAGAAAGGTCCACCGGTTTTCGCCATAGCTCGATGCATGGAGATTGCGGCGTGATGGCGGTCACAGCCCTTTAATCCACAGGCAGAATCCCCGGATTCCTTGCTGTTGCGGGTCATCTCCGCTAGGGGAGACCCATGGGGACAAATCAGCTTCCGCCCGATGAGGGTGGCGATCACATTCTTCCGGTCGACCTGAAGGCGGCGCTCGAAGAGCGTTACCTCGCCTATGCCTTGTCGACGATCATGCATCGCGCCCTGCCGGATGTCCGCGATGGCCTGAAGCCGGTGCATCGCCGCATCATCCATGCGATGAGCGAAATGGGCATCCGCCCGAACTCGGCCTTCAAGAAATGCGCCCGTATCGTCGGTGACGTCATCGGTAAGTTCCACCCGCATGGCGACCAGTCGGTCTACGATGCGCTGGTGCGCCTCGCGCAGGACTTCTCGCAGCGTTACCCTGTCGTCGACGGGCAGGGGAACTTCGGCAACATCGACGGCGACAGTGCGGCCGCCTATCGTTACACCGAAGCCCGCATGACCGATGTCGCGGCCCTGCTGCTCGAAGGCATCGACCAGGACGCCGTCGATTTCCGCCCGACCTATAACGAGGAAGACGACGAGCCGACGGTTCTGCCGGGGGCCTTCCCGAACCTGCTGGCCAACGGCGCCTCGGGTATCGAGGTCGGTATGACGACTTCCATCCCGCCGCACAATGCGCATGAGCTGTGTGACGCCGCGCTCTATCTGATCAAGAACCCCGGCGCTTCCGTCGAAGAACTGATGGCCGATCCCGCGCATCCCGAGCGCGGCGGCATCGAGGGTCCCGACTTTCCGACCGGCGGCGTGATTGTCGAGAGCCGTGCCTCGATGCTGGAAACCTATCGCACCGGTCGCGGTGGTTTTCGCGTCCGTGCCAAGTGGGAGACCGAGGACCTCGGTCGCGGCGGCTACCAGATCATCGTGACCCAGATCCCGTTCCAGGTGCAGAAGTCGCGCCTGATCGAAAAGATCGCCGAACTCCTGATCGCCCGCCGCCTGCCGCTCCTCGAAGATGTGCGGGACGAGAGCGCCGAGGACGTTCGCCTCGTGCTCGTGCCGAAGAGCCGCACGGTCGATGCGACACTGCTGATGGAATCGCTCTTCAAGCTGACCGAGCTCGAAAGTCGCATTCCGCTCAACATGAACGTGCTCTCCCAGGGCAAGGTCCCCAAGGTCATGGCCCTCAACGAGGTGCTGACCGAGTGGCTGGACCACCGCAAGGAAGTGCTCGTTCGCCGCTCCAAGTTCCGCCTGGCCGCGATCGACCGTCGCCTGGAAATCCTCGGCGGCCTTTTGATCGCCTATCTCAACCTCGACGAGGTGATCCGCATCATCCGCGAGGAGGACGAGCCGAAGCCGGTTTTGATCGAGCGCTTCACGCTCACCGACAACCAGGCCGAAGCCATCCTCAACATGCGGCTCCGCAACCTTCGCAAGCTCGAGGAATTCGAGATCCGCAAGGAACACGAAGCGCTGTCGGCAGAGAAGGCCGAGATCGAATCCCTGCTCGCCTCCTCGGACAAGCAATGGCAGACCGTCGCCTGGGAAATCGGCGAGGTGAAGAAGAAATACGCCAAGGCGACCGAACTCGGTCGCCGCCGCACCGTTTTCTCCGATGCACCCGACGCCGATGTCGAAGCGATCCAGCAGGCGATGATCGAGAAGGAACCGATCACCGTCGTCATCTCTGAAAAGGGCTGGATCCGTGCTCTGAACGGCCACATCTCCGATACGTCAGCGCTGACCTTTAAGGAAGGCGATGCGCTGAAGGTGGCCTTCCCGGCCCAGACGACGGACAAGATCCTGCTCGTGACCACGGGCGGCAAGGTCTACACGCTTGGCGGCGACAAGTTGCCGGGTGGCCGTGGCCACGGCGAACCGCTGCGCATCATGGTCGACATGGAAAACGATCAGGACGTGCTGACCGCTTTCGTGCACGATGCAAGCCGCAAGCTGATCTTCGTCTCGACCGCCGGCAACGGTTTTATCGTGCCGGAAGGCGAAGTCATCGCCAACACCCGCAAGGGCAAGCAGGTGATGAATGTCGGCATGCCGGATGAGGCGAAGCTCGTGGTGCCGGTCAGCGGCGACCAGGTTGCCGTCGTCGGCGAAAACCGCAAGCTGCTGGTGTTCCCGCTGTCGCAGATCCCTGAAATGACCCGTGGCAAGGGCGTACGTCTTCAGCGCTACAAGGATGGCGGTATCTCCGACGTGAAGTTCTTCACGCTTGCCGACGGGCTCACCTGGGCAGACAGCGCTGGGCGGACCTTCACCAAGACCAAGGAAGAACTGGTCGAGTGGCAGGGGGATCGCGCGACGGCAGGGCGCCTCGTGCCGAAGGGTTTCCCGCGCAGCGGCAAGTTCTCCGGCTGAGCCTGAAATCAGGAAACATGAAAGCCGGTCGCCTTAGCGGCCGGCTTTTACGTTTCAGCCGCGCTGCCAGATCGCCCAGAGACCCATCAGCGTCGCCGCATTGCCGAGAATGAAATGCGAAACGATGGGACCGGCCAAGTTGCGGTACTTCAGGAAAAGCCAGCCCCAGACGATCCCCGTCAGAAGTGCCACGACCGCCAGCGAGGCCGAGTAGTGCAGGTGCAGTGTGGAAAACACCAGCGATGAGATGACGATGGCAGCAGTCGGCCGCATCTTCCCGGGCATCAGGCTCGCGATCGAGGTGAGGAACACGCCGCGACAGATCCATTCCTGCAGGGCGGCGATCAGGATGTAGGTGTAGACGCTGAGCGAGATGAGCCGCACGTCGATGAGGGGCGTGCCCTCCAGCTCGGGATAGAGCCGTGTGCGGAAGTAGGCCATGGTCGCAAGCGCCGGCACACTGATCAGAAGGCCGACGCCGATCGAGCGCCACAGATTGCCCATCCGGATTCCCATGTCGTGGCGCGTCAGTCCGCAGCGCACGGTCAGCCCCCAGAGAATGAAGCCGCCCCACAGTTCCATCGCGCGCGAGGTCCAGAAGATCATCTGCTCCTGGTGGGTTTCCCGCAGGCCGCCAAGGATGAGGCCGTTCACCAGGGCATAGACATTGACCATGAGCACGATGGTGACGAACATGAAGGCAAGCGCATGGTAGCGCCGGTCTGCATCTTCGAGCGCTACGAATTGGTGCCTGAGCTTGCCGTAACTGGCCGACAGCTGCGCATAGATCTTCCGGAAGAAGAGGGTGGCCAGTTCTGGCCGGTCGCTCAGGAATTCGCGGTAGTCGGACCGTTCGATCTTCCAGCCGCGTACGGCCGTCAGCGCCCGGGC
>JAIXSF010000197.1 GCA_027484835.1 Rhizobiaceae bacterium
GCAGGCATTCTGGGCATTGTGGCTGCCGCGCAGCGTCTGGATGCCATCGAGATCCACCAGCAGAGAGGTTGCACCCTGCTCTGCCCGCATGATCCGCGAACCCTCGGCGTAAAGCCCATTCGCCAGAGGCTGACGCTTGGAAATCCGGATGACCTTCGTCCCGGCCCGCTCGACCCGGTCGCCGATCAGTTCGCAATAGCTGTCGTCGATGCCGACGATCGCGGTTTTTGCCCCGGCGACAAGCCGCTCTTTCACGTCAGCGTAATGCTGCATGGTGCCGTGACGATCGAGATGGTCGGGCGTCAGGTTGAGCAGAATGCCGGCGGTCGGATTGAGCGTCGGGGCGAGGTCGATCTGGTAGGACGAGCACTCGACGACGAAGAATCGCCCATCCTTCGGCGGATCGAGCGTCAGCACGGCGCGGCCGATATTGCCGCCAAGCTGCGTGTCGCGACCGCTTGCCGAGAGAATATGGGCAATCAGCGCCGTGGTGGTCGACTTGCCATTCGTTCCGGTGATCGCGATCAAAGGGCAATCCGGCGCATGTGCCCGGCGCTCACGAACGAAGATCTCGACATCGCCGATGATCTCGACACCGGCGGCACGCGCAAAGCCCACCGTCCAGTGCGGCTTCGGATGGGTGAGCGGCACACCGGGCGACAGAACGAAGGAGGCAACGGAGGCCCAGTCGATCTCGCGCAGGTCGCGGGTCGGCACGCCCTCGGATGCTGCCCGCGCTACGCTGTCAGGATTGTCGTCCCAGGCGATCACATCCGCTCCGCCCGCCTGAAGCGCCTTGGCGGTCGCAAGACCCGAGCCGCCGAGACCGAACAGCGCGACCGTCTTGCCCTTGAACGTGGTGGCCGGGATCATCGCCGCCTCACCGCAACTTCAGGGTGGAGAGGCCGAGCATGGCAAGGCCAACCGCGATGATCCAGAAGCGGATGACCACCTGACTTTCGGTCCAGCCGAGCTTTTCGAAGTGGTGGTGGATCGGCGCCATCAGGAAGACGCGCTTGCCCGTCAGCTTGAAATAACCGACCTGGATGATGACCGACAGCGTCTCCATGACGAAGAGGCCACCGATGATCGCCATGACGATCTCGTGCTTGGTGGCAACGGCGACCGAGCCGATCAGGCCGCCAAGCGCAAGCGACCCCGTGTCACCCATGAAAATGGCTGCCGGAGGCGCATTGAACCACAGGAACCCAAGACCCGCACCGATCACCGCACCGAGGACAACGGCCAGCTCACCCGTGCCCGGCACGAAGTTGATCTGCAGGTAGTTTGCAAAGACGGCATTGCCGGCGAGATAGGCGATCACACCGAACGAGGCAGCCGCAATCATCACCGGCACGATCGCCAGACCGTCGAGACCGTCCGTCAGGTTGACGGCATTGCCGGCTCCCACGATGACGAAACCGCCAAACAGCACGAAGAAGATGCCGAGATCGATCAGGAAGTCCTTGAAGAACGGGAAAGCGACAGAAGACCCGAACGTGGAACCCTGCGGCCCGGAGCTCAGCGCTGTGGACATCATGAAGTAGACGGCAATCGCGGCAATGACGAACTCGATCCCGAGACGCGCCTTGCCGGAAAAGCCCTTCTCCGTCTGCTTGGTCACCTTGAGATAGTCGTCGTAAAAGCCGATCGCGCCGAAGCCCAGCGTCACGAGCAGCGTCGCAACCACATAGACATTCGAGAGATCTGCCCAGAGCAGCGATGACACGACGATCCCGGCCAGGATCATCAGACCACCCATCGTCGGCGTTCCCGCCTTCTTGAAGTGGGTCTGGGGTCCGTCCGCACGGATCGGCTGGCCCTTGCCCTGGCGCACGCGCAGAGAGGCGATCATGGCGGGGCCAAACAGGAAGACCACCAGCGCCGAGGTGAAGAGAGCCGCCCCCGTCCGGAAGGTGATGTAACGGAAGAGATTGAAAAACTGAAGGTTGTCCGCCAGTTCCACAAGCCAAATCAGCATTGGAGCCCTTTCCCAAAGCCCGGATTAAAAGTGGCGCTCCGTGTCGGTGAATGCCGGATACTTGTCAAGCAGAGCCGAAACGATCTTGCCGAAACCGATGCCGAGAGAAGATTTGGCCATCACGACATCCCCGGCGCGGACCTCTGCGGTGACAAAATTCGCGAGCTCCTCCGTGGTCTCGAGATAGACGACGTGAACCGTTTCCGGCAGCGCGTCACGCAGTGCCACCATTTCCGGACCAGCAAGCCAGACATGCTCGATACCGGCGGCCAACAGAGGCCCCGCGAGCTCGGCATGAACGGTTGGCGCGAACTCGCCCATTTCGAGCATGTCGCCAAGAATGGCGATCCGCCGTCCCTCGCCCGACGGCTGGGAGGAAGCGAGCACGGCAATGGCCGCCCGCATCGATGCCGGATTGGCATTGTAGCTTTCGTCGATGAGCGTCATGGCGCCATCGGGCATCTTCAGCCTGTGGCGCTGGCCACGACCCTTGACCGGGACCAGGCTGCCGAAAGCCTCTATCGCTGCATCGACATCGGCGCCAACCAGCGAGACCGTCGCCAGAACTGCCATGGCGTTTTCCGCAAGGTGCCGTCCGGGCGCGCCGATCGTCACTTCCCGCGTCTCACCGCCAAAGGAAACCCAAAGGGTCGAAATCTCGGCTGCTCCATCGAACTCGGCCAGCCGGAACTCGGCCTTGGCATGCTGGCCGAAGCTGTGGATGTTCTCCACCCCATGGGCGAGCGCTGCCTGCTCGAGACGTTCGAAATAGGGATTGTCGCGATTGAGGATCGCATCACCACCATTGACGATGCCCTCGAAGATCTCGGCCTTGGCATCGGCGATTTCGGCGACATCGGAAAAATTGCCGAGATGGGCGGGCGCGATGGTCGTAATGATTGCTACGTCCGGCCGCACCATGCGCGACAAGGGCCCGATTTCACCCGGATGGTTCATGCCCAGTTCGAAGACACCATAACGGGTGTCGATCGGCATGCGCGCCAGCGTCAGTGGGACACCCCAATGATTGTTGAAGGAGGCAACCGACGCATGCACCTTGCCGGAAGGGGCAAGCGCCATGCGCAGCATTTCCTTGGTCGTCGTCTTGCCCACCGAGCCAGTGACGGCAATGACGGTTGCAGGAGTGCGATCGCGCGCTGCCATGCCGAGCTTCTGCAGGCCGACAAGCACGTCTTCGACGACGATCATCGGGACGGTCAGCCGCCCCAGTGCCGGCAGCTTTGCCTCGCTCACCACCAGCAATGAAGCGCCGTTTGCAATTGCGATACTGGCATAGTCGTGACCGTCGACCCGGTCGCCCTTGATGGCGAAAAAAGCTTCGCCCGGCGTGATCGAACGGCTGTCGATCGAAATGCCGGTAACGCCGTCAGGCAAATTACCGAAGGGACGGCCACCCATGGCGGTGACCATTTCGCGCGCGGTCCAGAGCAGGGTCAACGGTCGAACTCCTCCAAGGCTTTGCGGACTTCCTGATGGTCCGAGAACGGATGCGTCTCGGTCCCGACAGTCTGTCCTTCCTCATGCCCCTTGCCCGCCACGATCAGCGTATCCCCGGTGGAAAGCATGGCAACGCCAGCCCGAATGGCTTGGGCGCGATCACCGATCTCGATCCCCTTGGGCGTTGCCGCCATGATTTCGGAACGGATGGTCGCCGGCACTTCCGAGCGCGGATTGTCGTCGGTCACGATGACCACGTCAGCGAGTCGCGACGCGATCTCGCCCATGATCGGCCGCTTGCCCTTGTCGCGATCCCCGCCGCAGCCGAAGACCACAATCACCCGGCCCGTCGTGAACGGACGAACCGAAGTCAGGACGTTTTCGAGCGCCTCTGGCTTGTGGGCGTAATCCACATAGGCAAGCGCACCGGCCTTCGTCTGGCCGACGAGTTCGAGCCGTCCGGATGCCCCCTTCAGATGCTCCAGCGCCTTCAACGCAACGGCCGGCGCAACGCCAGTCGAAATGGCGAGCCCGGCCGACACCAGCGCATTGGCGATCTGGAAATCACCCGCCAGCGGAATGTGCACTTCGAAGATTTCGCCCGCATGATGCACTTCGGCGACCTGTTTGTGGCGAAAATGCTCGACGCGCTTGAGGCTGAGGAAATCGCCCTTGCGACCGACCGTGCTCACATCATGCCCGGACGCTTTCGCGGCCCGGATGGCCTCGTCAGACCAGGCATCGTCGGCGAAGATGATCGCCGGTGCGCCCTTCGGCAGCAGCGTATCGAACAGCCGCATCTTGGCGGCCATGTAGTCTTCCATCGTCGGATGGTAGTCCATGTGGTCGCGGCCGAGATTGGTGAAACCGGCCGCAGACAGCACCACGCCGTCGAGACGGCTCTGGTCGAGCCCGTGGCTGGACGCTTCCATGGCAGCGTGGGTGACACCCTCGTCGGCAAGTTCGCCGAGAAGCGCATGCAGCGCCAGCGGATCGGGCGTTGTCAGTGAGCCATAGTCGTTGCGCGAGGGAGAGATGACGCCGGTCGTGCCGATCTGCGCGGCAGCGTGTCCCGCCTCGGCCCAGATCTGACGCGTGAACGAAGCCACGGAGGTCTTGCCGGCGGTGCCGGTGACCGCAACCATGGTCTTCGGCTGTCGGCCGACGAAACGGGCCGCAGCCAAGGCGAGAAACCGACGCGGATTGTCGACGATGACGACGGGTACGGAGGCTTCGACGGGATGAGATGCGACGATCGCAACCGCGCCCTTTTCGACAGCCTGGGCGGCGTAAGCTGCACCATCGGCCATGGATCCGGAGAAGGCGAAGAAAACGGTTCCGGCCTCGACGTTGCGGCTGTCGGCGGAAAGCCCCCGGACCTCGACGCTTGAAGCGCCACTGGCCGCTACCTGATCCCCAAACTCCTCGCCAGCCAGTGCACCCAAAAGCATTTTGCAGTCCATCCTTCCGGGGCAAGTTCCGCGAATCGCCCCGCCTGTATTCTTCTGATCAATAAGAGACGAGCAACGCTGAGCCGTCTTCCCCGTATTTGGGTTCTACACCAAGAATTGCGGCGCTTCTGCGGATGATCTCGCCAACGATGGGTGCAGCGGTCAGACCGGCAGTACGACCGCCACCTTCTCCCGTCTTCGGCGCATCGATGAAGCTGAGCACGAGATATTGCGGATTATCGATCGGGAAGGCCGCGACATAGGAATTGAAGTTCTGGTCGTCGGAATAGCGACCGTTGACGACCTTTTCTGCAGTGCCGGTCTTGCCGCCAACATTGAAGCCCTCGACGAGCGCGTGCTTGCCGGAGCCGCTATTGCCGTTCAGCCAGAACAGATAGCGGATATCGTCGCTGGTCTGCTTCTTCACCACGACCTGGGCGATCTGGTCTGCCTGCTCGCGGCTGCGGGTCAGGAAGGTTGGAGCAAGCAGCTTGCCGCCGTTCACCAGGGAGGCGGCGCCGACCGCCGTCTGCAGGGGAGTGGTGGAAACACCGTGTCCGAAGGAGATGGTGATCGAGTTGATCTGCTTCCATTCGCGCGGCTGGGACGGGGCCTTGACCTCGGGCAATTCGGTTTCCAGCTTCGAAAGCAGGCCAAGCCGGGTCAGGAACTCCTTGTGGCCCGCCGTGCCGACCGCCTCAGCCATGCGGGCTGTACCGATGTTCGACGAATACTGGAAGATTTCCGGGACCGTCAGCACGCGGTGCTTGCCGTGGAAATCCTTGATCGTGAAGCGACCAATTCGAATTGGATAACGGGCGTCGAAACTGTCCTTCAACGTGACCTTGCCCGAATCAAGCGCCATGGCCGTCGTGAAGGTCTTGAAGGTCGAGCCCATTTCGAACGTACCGTTCGTCATGCGGTTCATCCAGCCTTCTTGCGCGCCCTCCTGTGGCCGATTGGGATCGAAATCCGGGATCGAGGACATCGCAATGACTTCGCCGGTATGCACATCGAGGACCACGGCACCTGCGGCGATTGCTTCGTATTTCGTGACTGCGGTAACAAGCGCATCGCGGAGGATGTTCTGCACGCGAATGTCGACCGAAAGCCGCACCGGCTCGAGCGGCGTGTCGCTCGTCATGCCGAGCGCCCGCAGATCCGCCATGCCCTGGTTGTCGATATACTTCTCCATCCCGGCCATGCCGCGATTGTCGATATTGACGTAACCAACGATGTGCGACGCGGTCGACCCGCCCGGATAGAAGCGGCGCTTCTCCGGTCGGAAGCCGATGCCGGGTATGCCAAGCGCCAGGATCTGGCTTTGCTGCTTCGGCGTCAGCTGACGGCGGAGCCACTGGAAGCGCGAATTGGACGACAGCTTGCGATAGGTGTCCTTGACGTCGAGGTCCTTGAGGACCGTCGCGAGACGCTCGACCGCCTCATCCGGATCGACAATCTTGTGTGGCTCGGCAAACA
>JAIXSF010000150.1 GCA_027484835.1 Rhizobiaceae bacterium
GGCACCGGTCACGCCGATGCCGCACACCCCGCCTTACGTTCTGGGTCTGATCAACCTGCGTGGCGCCGTTATCCCGGTTATCGACATGGCCTGCCGCCTCGGCATGAAGATGACGGAACCGTCGGAGCGCGCCGCCATCATCGTCACCGACATTGCCGGCAAGCTGGTAGGCCTTCTGGTCGAACAGGTATCCGACATGATGACGATCAAGAGCGAAGACCTTCAGCCGGCTCCGGAAATCATTCCGGAAGCCCAGCGCGCCTTCTGCCGCGGCATCGTTGCACTCGAAAAGTCGATGGTCTGCTTCCTCAACCTCGACACCGTGATTGCCGACGAGCTGGCCCAGGCCGCCTAAGCCGCATTCCCTTCCCAGGAAAATGCTCCGTATCTGCGGAGCATTTTTTCTTCCGTTTCGTTTTGAACGCGATCGGCCCCGCCGGTGGCGTGTTCTTTCGTTGTACAAGATTAAGACGAATATTGGTTATGATTTATAAATAATTTTTACACCAGTCGGAACCCTGGTCATGGTCCTGCGTTCTTCTGTCAGCTTCCCACGAAGCAAAAAATTCTGAAAAGAAACCAAGGAGAAAGACCATGAATTCTGCAGTAAAGCTTGCGCTCGCCGGTGCCATGTCCATCGCCTCCGTTTCGGGCGTTGCCCTTGCCCAGACCGCCGATCCGATGGTCGACTCGACGACCACCACGAATTCCACGACGATGGCAACTGAAGGCGTCAGCATCGTCCGTCTCGACAGCCTCGACAACGACCAGGGCCGCCAGGAGCACACCCGCCTCGAGCAGCTGGCCAACGACCAGGCTGCCATGGCTGAAGCTCAGGCTGAAGTGAGCGCCGACCCGGCTCTCGTACAGGCCCTGCAGTCGCAGAGCATCGAAGCCATGAACGTCATCGACGTTGAGACCGCTGCCAACGGCGGCAAGATCGTTTACGTCAAGTAAGCTCGCATCTGCGGCTTAGCGGAGAACGCCCTGGATCCGGAAGGCTCCAGGGCGTCTTTGTTTGGAGAGTTGAACAGGTTCCTCCCCCGCCGGCTGCGAAATTGGGGGTGACGCGGTGCCGGCCGCAAATAGATGGCGAAGTGCCCCGCACCTTTAAAGTGACCTTTGTCACACCTGCACCATTCTGACCCGATCTACCCTAAACTGGTCTCTCAGTTCGGCTTGCCCGAAGTCCAGACAACGTTCTGATTGAACAGCGGCACCGTCGAAATCGCCATCTTGGCCGAACCTTCGACCACCTGGCGCGAATGCACGAGATAGACCAGCGTGTCGTTCTGCTTGTCGTAGATCCGGTTCACGACCAGCGACTTCCAGATGATGGACAGGCCCTCCCGGAATACCTCTTCGCCCTCCTCCGAAAGATCGATATCACCAATCTCGATGGGCCCGGTCTGACGGCAGGCGATGGAGTTGTTGGACGGATCCTCGAACCAGTTGCCCTTGGACAGCCGATCGATGATCGATCGGTCGAAATAGGTGACGTGGCAGGTGATGCCCTTGATGTCGGGATCGGTCATCGCCTCGACGATGATGTCGTTGCCGACCCAATCCACACCGACCTTGCCGACGACTTCCGCTGACACTGGCAGTGCAGTTGCCACCGTCACGGCAGCGGCGGCGAGGATCTGTTTGAAGGACATGCTCTTCACTCCCTTGTGAACTGTCCTCCCAAACATAAGGTGTCGCCTCACGCTTGCAAGGCAGCGACCCGGCGCGGTTTGCGGGCAAACGAACAAGGTTCGTATCCGCGCCGATTGAGCCGCCCGACATTCAGGCCATGTTTCAACGCAAGCTCGAGAAGATCGGCCACCTCTGCCTCCTGCGCCATGGCAAGACAGGCCTCGGCACAGATGCGCGCGTCTTCGGCGGCATTGTGGTGGGCAAACGTCAGGCCCAGATGTGCGGCGAGAACATTCAAGCGATGCGAACCCAGCTGCGGCCAGTGACGCTGCGCAAGTTTCACGCTGCACAGATAGGACAATTCCGGATAGTCGAGCCCCCAGAGATCAAGACAGGCGCGCAACACGGAGAAATCGAAGGACGCGTTGTGCGCCACCATTCTGGCGCCCTCGAAGTCGTTGGCAAACTCCGCCATGACCTCGGCGAAATCGGGGGCGCGCGCCGTATGCTCGGGCCGGATGCCATGGATGGCGACGTTGAAGGGCGAATAGCGGTTTTCCGGCGGCCGGATCAACCGCTCCTCGATCCTGACGACCCGTCCGTCCTCGATAAAGGCAAGTCCGATCGAACAGGCACTCGCCCGAGCTTCGGTCGCGGTTTCAAAGTCGATGGCAATCGTTTTGCCGGCGAATGGGGAGCTGGACATGAGACAAGCCTTAGGCGTTGCTGCGGATTCGGACAAGACTTCGCGCGTATCGAACTTGACCGGACCTTCTATCACCGCCATCTTTTGCCCCATGTTTGCAGCCGGTTCGACCATCGCGATGACCCATCTTGTAGTCACCCTTGTTGAGGGTGTCCGGGTCGGTTCGCGCCTGTAGAGAAGAACCCGTCCCGAACGCCCTGCGGTAGAGCAGGCGTCCGGTTCGCACTCTCCCGCGTCAACAAGGAGAGTCAGCATGTATGAATCAGATTCCAATAGCGCCGACACGAAGCAACCCTCGCCGCAGGGATTGACGATCCGAGCGCGGTGCCCGGCGGATGCCGCCGCGATCACGGATCTGCACAACCTCCCGGGATACCGGTGGGGTACCATGCGCCTGCCCCATCATTCCGTGGAGGAAGTCCGACGTGGCATCGAACAGCAAGCGGCCGACGTCCGAAGCCTGGTCGCCGTCCTCGAGGGCAGAATTGTTGGCGATATCGGCCTGCTGCCGGCCAAGGGCAGGCGCGCGCACGCAGCCACGATCGGCATGGGCGTCCATGACGACTTCACGCGCCGCGGGATTGGGCGCGCGCTCCTCGGCGAAGCTGTGGCGATCGCCGATGAATGGCTTAACCTTCGCCGGCTTGAACTGACCGTTTACACCGACAACACTGCCGCGATCGCCCTCTACGAAAGCGTCGGCTTCAAGGTCGAAGGCACGATGGCAGACTATGCCTTCCGGGCGGGAAGTTATGTTGATGCCTTCGCCATGGCACGGATCAGGCTCTGAGGTACCGGCCGGGGGCCAAGCTCCCGCCTCCTTCACCATATGCTGCCTTTTCGCGGGCTCCCCCTCGACTTTCGGGGCCCTTGCGAGTAGGAACGGCCCCAACATACCCGCAATCGGCGGGCGCGGCGCTTTGGCCCGCATCATCCATCACTTTCGAAAGACCAATTCATGACTGATTTTGACGCCATCGTCCCGGCGATCGCTGAGGCCTTGCGCAAGCGCGGGTACGAGACCCTCACCCCCGTGCAGCAGGCGATGATCGACCCTGACC
>JAIXSF010000179.1 GCA_027484835.1 Rhizobiaceae bacterium
ATGCCCACAACCACAATCAAGAGCTGAACAGATAAACGTCCGCTCAATTCTAGATAAGGAACTAAGACCATGAAGACCATCATCTCTGCAGCCCTCATCTCCATCGCTGCCGGCTCGGCCGCTTTCGCCTCCGTCCAGCCGATCCCGGGCTCGATCACCTACGACAACGCCGGCGTTCAGCTGGAAAAGGCTCCGGCCGGTTCGACCTTCTTCCACACATTCTCGAACGGTGACGGCCGCGACGTCCGCGAGATCTACAAGGTCAACGCCGACAAGACCGTGACACTCGTCAACCGAACGGTTTCCAACGCCTCCTGATTCAAGGGTGCGTGAAGGGCCTCGGGGCACAAGCCCCGGGGCTATTTTTTTGTCGGAATGCTGGATTTTAGCGAGCATAATCCACGGGAACAGCGAGCCCCTGCTTCAGCGTTTCCATCGAGATCGAAGCGGAGACGTCGAAGAGCTCCACCCGCTTCACCAGACGCCGATACACCACGTCGTAATGCTCCACACGGGGCAACACGATCTTCAGAATATAGTCATAGTGGCCCGTCAATCGATGCGCCTCGACGATTTCGGGGATGTCGCTGATGGCTCGGCGGAATTCTTCGATCCAGTCATCGGCATGATGCGCCGTCTTCACCAAGGCATAGACAGTGGTCGGTACGCCGGCCTTTTCGCGATCGAGCACCGCGATCCGTCGCGCAATATAGCCACTTTCCTCAAGCTTCTGGATGCGCCGTGAACAGGCTGAGACCGAGAGTGACACCTTCTCGGCAAGTTCGGTTACGGGTGTGCCGGCATCGCGCTGCAGGATATCAAGAATCTTCCTGTCTCTCTCGTCAATCACGCATTCACCTTCGGCTTTATTGATGGATCACGCAAAAAATGCGCGCCATTGGAGCATAAGGCCGAATTTGATCAGCGGCAACAGGTTTGCCGGTGACGAAAAATGCAACCCGTTTGCGCGCTTTCGGGCGCATTCTGTCCCTGTCGAACATGGGAGACGGAAGATGAAGACGATCGGGCTGATTGGTGGAATGAGTTTCGAGAGCTCGGCGGTTTACTACCGACAGATCAATGAAGCAGTGCGCGCCCGGCTCGGTGGCCTCGCTTCGGCGGAAGTCATCATGCATTCGGTGAATTTCGAGGAAATTGTAGCCATGCAGAAGGCTAGCCGTTGGGACCAGGCCGCCGATCGCCTTGCAAAAGCGGCCGAAGGCCTGGAACGTGCCGGTGCCGACTGCATTCTCATCTGCACCAACACCATGCATCTAATTGCAGATGAGGTGGCAGGCCGTGTCTCGATCCCGCTGATCAACATCATCGACGTCACCGCAACCTCGCTCGCGGCAAGCGGTGCTCGTCGCCCTCTCCTGCTGGCCACACGCTACACGATGGAACAGGGCTTCTACGCCGAACGCATGCGGAAGCATGGAATTGAGATCATGGTTCCCGACGCCGACGATCGGACAGCCACCCACAACATCATCTTCGACGAACTATGCGCCGGCAGCGTGCGCGACTGCTCTCGCGAGACACTTTTGGGCATCATCGAAAAAGCCCGCACAGCAGGCGCCGACAGCGTCATCCTCGGCTGCACCGAAATCTGCATGATCCTCGACCCGGCAGCGCTTTCCTTGCCAGGTTTCGATTCCACCACGATCCATGCCGAAGGTGCCGTCGATTTCGCTCTGAGCGCAGAACGGGACAGAAAGGCTGCCTGAAAAAGGCAGTCTTTCCCTTAGACCTTCTGCCCGCAGGCCCGGCAGAAGCGGCGAACGGTCTCGGCCATCCCGTATTCCAGCGCATCGGCCGTCAGTCCATGGCCGATCGAGACCTCGGCCAGATGCGGAATGCGTTTGGCCAACATCGGCAGATTGGCGACCGTCAGATCATGGCCGGCATTGACGGACAGACCTTCGGCCTTGGCGGCATCCGCAGTCCGTCCGAGCAACTCGACCTGACGCGCCGCTTCGTCCGGCTTGGCGTAGCAGCCGCCATAAGGGCCCGTATAGAGCTCCACACGTTCGGCACCGGTTGCCCGGGCAAGCGCCATCGGCTCGGCCCGGCCATCGCCGTCGACGAAGAGCGACACCCGCATGCCCTTGCCCCGAAGCCTTGAGACGACACGGGTCAGAAAGTCCTGATGGGCGACGAGATCCCAGCCATGGTCCGACGTCGCCTGCGACGGATCATCCGGCACCAGCGTCACCTGCTCCGGCTGCGTCGCCTCGCACAGGGCAAGAAAGTCCTCGCTCGGGTAGCCTTCGATATTGAATTCAGCCGCCGGAAACTCGTCATCGATCAGTGCCCGCAAGATCGGCAGATCGCTGAAGCGGATATGCCGCTGGTCGGGACGCGGATGCACCGTCAGTCCGCTCGCCCCCGCACGCAAGGCAATGCGCCCGAGATCGGCAACATCGGGCCAGGGTAGATCCCGGCGGTTGCGCAGCATGGCAATGGCGTTGAGGTTGACGGAAAGCTTGGCAGGCATGGCGGCATGATCCGGCGATGATGAGCATAGGGCTGCATCCTTACGTCATCCGCAAACCGAAGGCCAACGAGAATCGCAAATACTCCGATGCGGGAAATTGATGCATGTAAACCGACCAAGCCCCCTAGACTTTAGGGTATTGACCCCCGCCGTCCATGGATTAGTCAGGAGCGGATTGTGACGGATCTCACATCTTCAGGACGACCGGCGTTCCTGCGGCTTGGCGATCCGGAAACGGTTGGGAGCGGACATGGCACAGGATGAAAGGATCGATAGCCTACAGGTCAGGGGCTGCCTGCAAAGGGTGCTGTCCAGTCGAACCTTCGCACGCTCTGAACGTCTGCGCTCGTTTCTCAAGTTCATCGTCGAAATGGAGCAGAGAGGCCTCGCCCATCAACTAAAGGGCTATACGATCGGCATCGACGTTTTCAGCCGGGGCGATGGCTTCGATCCCGGAACCAATCCTCTGGTTCGCGTCCAGGCAGGCAAACTTCGAAAATTGCTCAATCTTTACTACGCCAGCGAAGGCTGCGACGAGCCGTTGCGGATCCGGATTCCGACCGGCAGCTATGTGCCACATTACGAAAAAGTGGCGAAGGACAAGTCCGACCGGCATCACGGCTACACCCCGGAGATCATCGCCACGCCCTTTGCCCGCGTGGGTGGCCTGCGGCCCGGCAACGGACAGAGTGCCCTGCCCCGCCTCTTCATCCGCAAGTCGGCGCCGGGCGATCATCTCGCTTCTGTTTTCATCAACGCCACCCGCCTCTGGAGCAACCGCCTCTGGGCGGTGGCGATCGCCGGCGCGGACGAAAAACCGCTCTTCGAAGGCGGTGCCGCCCATCCGTTGCATTTCGAACTCATCGCCGAAGGCATGGGCGCCCACAGCCTGAAGCTCGGCTTGCGGCATTTGAGGTCCGAAACCGAATTGAGCCTCTGCACCGGCGTTTATGAAACGACGGGCGACATCCTCGAACTCGGCGTAATCGCAAATCAGTTCGCGGGCGCGCACCTCACCATCCCCGGGTCGATTTACCGCTTCTGCCACGGTCACGGCCTGTCGACGGGCCAGATGCAATGCCTCGATGCAACCTATCGCTACACGCTCGAACTGACGGACGCCGCCTATCTGAGCGCCCGCCGTTCGCAGCAGCAATGGGCGGGGCTCGGCCCGGGCAGCGAAATCATCACCGAAATGAGCAGGCTGATCACCCTGTCATCCCCCACGCGCTAAATCACAATTGACCTGTTCACCGCGCATAACCGAGCGCATCTAAATTTTATTTTATACATTTCGAATATACTATACAGTGAGAATTGGCGGAGAATCAAAAGTCAAACAGAGGAGCGCAAGCCCAGAACTCAAGTACGGACCAGAGCAGACGCGTCGAGACTGACCATGGAGGGGGAACATGTCGAACGGACCACACCATCTGCAATCATTTGCGTCCAAATCCAGCCTTGCCGGGATGGAGATGATCTTCCCCGACATCGTGCTGTTGAAGCCTCCTCCGAAGGAACCGGTGGCGATTGCCGAAATGGCCGAGTTCTTTGGCGTGACGCACAGAACCCTGCATTTCTATGAGGAAAAGGGGCTGCTTAAGGCGCAGCGCATCGGCCTTATGCGCGTCTACGGACGCAATGAAGTAGCACGGATGGCACTCATCAATATTTGTCGCGAAGTGGGCATGCCTGTCTCCGTCATCCAGGACCTCTTCGACACGCTGTCGACCGCGACGTCGAAGAGCGAGGCAAACATGATCCTCGAGGAAACACTGCTCGCGCGGCGGCGGGAGCTGGCGGCCAACCTTTCGACAGTCCATCGCCAGCTTCAGCAACTGAATGCCCTCCTCGATCAGGAAGAGACCGCGACCCCACGCTCAACGGCAAGCCAGAAAGGCCCGACCCTGACCGATCTCGAAGCGCGATGCCTGCAGCTGATGGCGGAAGGCTATACGCCGATCCGGATTGCACGCACGCTCGAGCTGAAGGCGGACGAGGTCTCCTCGGTAGAGGCTGGTATCGTTGAGAAGCTTTCGGCACAGAACAGGTTTCAGGCGGTGGCAAAAGCAGTTCTCCTCGGCATGGTCGCCAACTGAGGCCATGCGGCGCGACCCTTGCCGATCATCAAACATGGAGGAAGTTTAACGGGACAGCACAGGTGCAGGGCGATAGGACCGGATGGAACATACCATCACACCGACCGAGGCCTCCTCATGCCAAGCCTGCTTTCCCGCTATGCCACGCCTTTCACCACAGGCCTCTTCCTGATTTCGCTGATCTCTGGAATTGCGCTGTTCTTCCACCTCGGGACCGCAGCCTTCCGCGAGATGCATGAATGGTTGAGCATGGTGCTCATCCTGCCTTTTGTCCTGCATGTCTGGAAGAACTGGCGGCCGTTTCTCGCCTATTTCAAGCGCTTGCCCATGGCACTTTCGCTCGCGCTCTGCCTGGCCGCCGGCCTTGTCTTCGCTTGGCCTGCCATCATTGGCACGGCAAGCAGCGGTGGCGGCAATCCAGCCTTTGCCATGGTCAATGTCGTTGCCGCCGGAAAGCCCGGTGAAATAGCACCGCTTCTCGGGAAAACAGAAGCGGAGGTCGTCGATGCCCTGAAGCAGAAAGGCTTTACGGCAGCGGACGGAACCACCAGCCTGACCGAGATCGCCAAAGCCTCCGGCAAGGACACGATGGAACTGATGGCAACGCTGACCGCCCTGAAGGCGAGATGACTCCAAACAGGAGAGCTCACCGTACGATGGTGAGCGTCTCTGCCGCACGGGTAACGGCCGTATAGAGCCAGCGCTCGCGGGTGTCGCGAAATGCCCAGCTCTCGTCGAACAACACGACGTCGTTCCACTGCGAACCCTGAGCCTTGTGGACCGTGAGCGCATAACCGTAATCAAACTCGTCGTAACGCTTGCGCGTCGACCACGGTATCTCCGTCTCGATATCCGCGAACGCGTCCTTGAGCAGCTTGATCTTGGCTGCCCCACGATCCATGTCGTCGTCTTCGGGCTTGATCAGAAGATTGATCCCCGGCTTCACCGTCTCGCGCGACGAGGTCATGACCTGCCAGAGCGAGCCGTTGAGCAGGCCCTTCACCTGGTCGTTCCGGAGACACACCAGCTTATCGCCGGCCTGCGGATAGTCGACGGTAAAACCTTTCAGCTCCCTAAGGCGCATGTTGTAGCGCCGCCGTGTCTTGTTGGTTCCGACCAGCACCTGATCGGCCCCGAGCACGAGATCCTGCGTCACCTCGTTCTTTGAGATCACCCGAGCGGTATCGCCGTAGTCGCCATACATGATCTCTTTGCCTTCGCGGATATGCATCGCGAGCTGGATGATCGGGTTATCGCGCGCCTGGCGATGGATCTCGGTGAGCAGATAATCCGGCTCCTGGTCAGTGAAGAAGCCACCACCGGAGACCGGTGGCAACTGGCCGGGATCGCCCAGCACAAGGATCGGCGTACCAAAGCTCATCAGGTCGCGGCCGAGCGCCTCGTCGACCATCGAGCATTCGTCGATGACGATCAGTGCCGCCTTGGCGACCGGGCTCTGGCGGTTGATCGAGAACATCGGCGCAATCGACGTCTTGCCTGTCTCCTCGTCCTCCACCGCCTCCTCGCCGCGCGGGCGGTAGATCAGCGAATGAATGGTCTTGGCGTTGGAGGCCCCGCGCGAGCGCAGCACCTGCGCTGCCTTGCCGGTAAAGGCCGCAAACAGCACATCGCCGTCGACATGCTCGGCAAAGTGCTTGGCCAGCGTCGTCTTGCCCGTACCCGCATAGCCGAACAGCCGGAAGACAGGGGTTTTCCCTTCCTTCAGCCATTTAGAAACGGCCTTGAGGGCCTCGTCTTGCTGGGGCGCGAATTGCATGGCCTAGGTCATGCGCGGATTCGTAGGCCCGATGCAAGGCCAAAGCCCGCAAAATCAGAACAAATCGTGGACATCAGGTCCTGAGCGGGTCGTTGGTTAACTCGATCGGCGCACCATGCGGCGTCGCCTCCGCCGCCCGCTGCCAGCTTTCGCGCAAGGCCTCGACGGTGTCGCGATCGGCCAGCCCCTTGCGCTCCAGAAGTCCCGCCAAGGCCGCGACCCAGGCGTCGAAATAATCGGATCCGTCTGCGGCCCGCTCCGGGCGATGCACTTCGGCAGACAGGCTGTCCGCCCACTCCGTCCAGCTGAACACGCCGCGCGAATGCAGATGCACGGTCATGGCGAAGGCCTGCGCCTGCCAGGGTTCGGCAAAGACGGGCGCCCCTTCGGACGAGCGCGGCAGGCCTGGCGATGCCGCAAGATCGGTGACCGTGTCACACACGCTCAAGATAGCTCTCCCAGGCATCGATCGAGACGGTCACAGCCGGATCGGCCCCCTCGCCCCAGATCTCATCTCCCGTGAACACGACCGTATAGACCCATTGCGGGTTCTCGCCTCGTCCATGGGCGTTGTCGTCTGGATAAACAAAGCCGCCCTGCACGGCCTCCACGACACCCGTCTTCGCCCGGGCATAGCTGGGCAGACGCGTATGACCGGTCGGATGGAAATTCTTCGTCCGCACCCGATCGCCCACGCCGAACTTCGGCTCGGTCCCAACGGGACGGTCGCAAGGCCCGCCTCGGGCCAGCACGCCTTCGACCATGTCTGCCTTCAATACACGCTTCGGTACGCGGCCCTGCTCCAGGTGCCGGCCCTGCGCCAACTCCTCGGCGGTGGCAAAACCATGCCGCTCAAGCAGCATGTCGATACCGCGGATCCAGACCTCGTAATAGCTTGCCGCCAGATAGCTGGCAGGCGGAATATTCTCACGCGCATGGCGGCTCTCGTCGATCGACCAAGCGCCGAATGCCCCGCAAGAGAGCGTGATCCCGAGCGCCCGCTTTTCCCAGTCTGCATGGAAAGTGGGTTCGTCCGTCTCCGGTGCGACCGGACCGAAGCCCATCTGCCCGCCGAGATCATGCGGCCCGTTCATCGCGAACCCTCCGGAGCAAGCGCCAGGCCGGTACCGATCATCGCATCGCGCGTCACGAGCGTGGCGAGTGCCACTTCGTCCAGCCCTTCGGTCCCGGCAGGACGTAAGGGCACGACGAGATAGCGCAGTTCCGCCGTCGAATCCCAGACGCGGATCCGCATCTCCTCCTGCAGGCTCACCCCGAATTCGGCGAGCACACCGCGCGGATCGATCACCGCCCGCGAACGATAGGCCGGCGCCTTGTACCAGACCGGCGGCAAACCGAGCACCGACCACGGGTAACAGGAGCACAGCGTGCAGACGACGAGATTGTGGGTGTCGGGCGTGTTGAAGACGGCGCGCATATGCTCGCCCTGCCGCCCGGTATAGCCGAGGCTCGCGATCGCTTCCGTCGCATCCCGCTTCAGCCAGTCGGCGAATGCGGGATCGGCCCAGGCCTTTGCCACCACCCGCGCACCGTTTCTTGGGCCGACCTTCGTCTCGTAGGTCTCGACGATCGCATCGATTGCCGCCGGATCGATCAAGCCCTTTTCGGTCAGAAGTGTTTCGAGCGCCTTCACCCGCGCCTGCATGTCCGAATACTGGTTGTCGTGATGGTGATCATGGTGATGATCGTCGTGGTCGTGATGATGGCCGGACATCGGATATTCCTGTTTCAGCGCTATTTCAGCATGGGCCAGAGGCTGAGCACGAGCAGCACAGCCATGGTGATATTGAACCATTTGAGCCGGACCGGCACCGAAAGCCACTCCCTGAGCGCCGAGCCGAACCCCGCCCAGGTCGAGACACTCGGCACGTTCACGGCAGCAAACACCAGCGCGACGATGGCGACCGTCAAAGCATACTGCTCCGGATTAGGATAGACCGCCATGGCCGTCACCGCCATCACCCAGGCCTTCGGATTGACCCATTGAAAGGCGGCAGCCCCCAAAAACGTCATCGGCCGCGCCTTGGCTTCCCCATCGCCCATCGACCGCGAGGAGCCGATCTTCCAGGCGATCCACAGGAGATAAAGACCGCCTGCGACCTTGAGCGCGATGAAGGCCGGCGGATAGGCATGCAGCACCGCGCCAAGCCCCATGCCGACACCAATCAGAAGGGAGAGGAACCCGGCACCGATGCCGAGCATATGCGGCACCGTCCGCCGGAAGCCGAAATTCACGCCCGACGCAAACAGCATCATGTTGTTCGGCCCCGGCGTAATCGAGGTCGCAAAGGCAAACAGGACGAGCGCGAGAAGCGTATCGACCGACATTGGTATTCCTCCCGGATTTTATGTCAGCCTAGCTGTCCTTTGGACCGAAGCCAGCCGCATTCTTGTTATGGTGACACAAACGCAACATCGCTTTGTCCTTGCCTCGCCGGGCCGCCTCGCTATCCTTCGCGCATCCAGCCTCAAGGAGGATCACCATGCATGACGCCATCCCCACTGTCACCCTGCCGGGCGGCACGGAGATCCCGACGCTCGGCTTCGGCACCTGGATGATGGGCGAAACGAAATCCGAGGCCAAGGCGGAGGTCGATGCCGTCAGGCTGGCGCTCGATCTCGGCATGACGGTGATCGACACCGCCGAGATGTATGGTGATGGCGGTGCCGAACGCATCGTCGGCGAAGCGCTGAAGGATCGGCGCGAAGACGCCTTTCTCGCCTCGAAGGTCCTGCCCTGGAATGCCAGCTACGACGGCACGATCAAGGCCTGCCATGCCAGCCTCGACCGGCTGGGGACCGACCATCTCGATCTCTATCTCCTGCACTGGCGCGGTGAACACCCACTCGAAGACACGGTCGCGGCGATGGAAGAGCTGAAAGCTGCGGGCAGAATTCACGCCTGGGGCGTCTCGAATTTCGACCTGGATGACATGGAGGAGCTGTTCTCCGTGGCCGATGGCGAAAACTGCGCGGTCAATCAGGTCCTCTACAATCTGTCCCGCCGCGGCATCGAATTCGACCTCCTGCCCTGGTGCCAGGAGCATGGCATCCGGATCATGGCCTATTCACCGATCGAGCAGGGTCGCATCCTCCAGCATCCCGAACTCATTCACATCGCCAAGGCCTATCAGGCGACCCCGGCACAGGTTGCCCTTGCCTTCTTGCTGGAGCGTGACGGCGTCATCCCGATCCCGAAAACCTCGAACATTCGCCGCCTGCACGAGAATCGCGATGCGGTGGATCTCGAAATCTCCGACGAGGACTGGGCCCGCCTTGACGCAGCCTTCCCGCCACCGGCGCGCAAAATGCCGCTGGACATGATCTGATCTCGACCGGCCCGGCGGAAAGTGAAGGCATGACCATCCTCGTTCTCGGCGCGACCGGCTTCATCGGCCAGCAGGTTTTGCTCACGCTCAGCCAAGCCGGCCACCCGGTCACCGGCCTTGGCCGCGACACCCGACAGGCCAGCGCCCGTTTTCCCACTGCAACCTGGATCGCCCGCGATCTCCGCACGCTCCGCCAAGCAGCGGACTGGCTTCCGCTCCTGGATGGCGTGACCGCCGTAATCAACTGCGCCGGCGCCCTGCAGGACGGGTTGCGCGACGATCTCGTGGCCGTGCAGCGGGACGCCATGCTCGCCCTGCAACAGGCAGCCGCCACGCGCACAACGCCTCCACTGCTCATCCAGATATCGGCACCCGAAAACCTGGCGAGCGCCGGCACCGCCTTCATGACCACCAAGCTGGAGGCCGATCGCGCGCTCGCAAATTCAGGCCTTCCACATGTCATCCTCCGCCCGACAGTCGTGGTCGGACGCAATGCCTATGGCGGCACCGCCCTGCTCCGCGCCATCGCCTCTTTCCCCGGCGTCCTGCCGCTGGTGGACGCCGAAAGCCCCATGAATGCCGTCCATGTGCATGACGTGGCAGAAGCTGTGCTCGACGCCGTCGAGGGCCGCATCGTGCCTGGGTCCGATCTGGTGCTCGCAGGCGAACCGACCCGCAGTGTCGAGGAGATGGCACGCTTTTACCGCCGCTGGCTTGGCCTTGCCGATGCACCCGTCATCCGCGTGCCCTCGGGTCTGGCTCGGCCTCTCTCACTTGTTGCTGATCTCGCCGGGCGCCTCGGCTGGCGCTCACCCTTGCGCTCCACCGCGATCCGCATCAGCGGTATCGGCGTGGCACCCGACAAAGCCCGGTCGACCCTGACCGCGCCCGACCCGACGCTGCGACTGGCAACGGAGCCCGCCGCCGTTCAGGACCTCTGGTTCGCCCGTCTCTACCTCCTGAAGCCATTGATGATCCTGACGCTCTCGCTATTCTGGATCATCTCCGGTCTGGTGCCGCTCCATGATCCCGTGACCACGTCGCTGCGTTTCGGCGCCAGCATGTCGGAAGGCACAGCGCTGACGGTCACCATCGTGACGTCCCTGCTCGACATCGCGCTTGGCCTGGCAATCCTCGTCCAGCCCTGGGCAAAACGGGCCATGCTCGGCATGATCGCCGTGTCGCTCGCCTATCTGGCCGGCGGAACGCTGATCGAACCGACCCTCTGGCTCGATCCGCTGGGACCGCTGGTCAAGGTCCTGCCCTCGATCCTGCTGACGCTCGCAACCCTTGCTGTCCTCGAGGAGCGCTGAGATGCTAGAGGAGATCCTGCGCTTCGTGCACGTGATCGGGGCGACCGTACTCTTCGGCACGGGCGCGGGCATCGCCTTCTTCATGCTGCTGGCGCACCGGACCGGCAATCCGACGCACATCGCCCATGTAGCGGGAACCGTGGTGATTGCTGACACGATCTTCACCGCGACCGCCGCGATCCTGCAGCCGATCACCGGCGCCTGGCTGGCTTTTGAAATCGGCTGGCCTTTGATGTCCGGCTGGGTGCTGCTCTCCCTGATCCTCTATGTCGTCGTCGGCCTCTTCTGGCTGCCGGTCGTCTGGATCCAGATCCGGCTGCGCGATCTCGCCCGGGAGGCAGCCGCCGCCGGCGCTCCGCTCCCGCCCCGCTATCACAGGCTTTTCCGCATCTGGTTTGCCTGCGGCTTTCCCGCCTTCTTCTCGGTCATGGCCATCCTCTGGCTCATGCTCAACAAGCCCGAGATCCCGATCGGCTTCTGAGCATCGCAAAATCGCGATCTATCCACAGGCCCTGCATTTCCGGCACTTTACCGCAGCCCCTCAGGAAATTAGGAGATTGCCTAATTCGAGAATTGCGGCGAAAGAGCCGCATTGCTGAGGGACGACATGGCAAAGCGCGGAAAAACCGAAGTACATCCGGCAATGGACAAGATCTCGTCCCGCGTCTTTCACGCGCTCGCCTCGGATCCGCGGCGAATGATGCTGGTGCACCTGGCGCAGTCGACCCTGACCGCTGGCGAAATCGCCGCCCGCTTCGACATGGCCAAGCCCTCGATCTCCCAGCATCTCTCGATCCTCGAAAACGCCGAACTGATCGAAGGCGAGAAGAAGGGCCAGTACATCCACTACAGCCTGAGACCCGCAGCCCTGCGTCATGCGCTGACTGCCATGCTGACCACGACACAGGTCGACGGGCAGACGGTCGAGGCGGCGACACCCGAGGAACCGATAGCTAAGGCGAAGACGCCCCCAAAGAAGAAGGCCGATCCGGCAGAGACAGCCTCTGACAAACCGGAGAAGGCTTCGAAGGCCAAGGCCAGTGAGAAGCCAGCTAAGGAAAAGCCCAAAAAAGCGGAAGCCGATCTGCCTCCGGCACCCCAACAGATGGGGCTCCTAGATCTCCTCGGCATGAACTGAAGAGCGAAGACAACAAAAAAGGGCGACCGCGAGGCCGCCCTTTTCATTTCGGGAATTCCCGAAGTCCTTACATGCCCTGCGGGCCGCGGTTCATTGCGGCGATCCCGGTACGGCAGATCTCGTTGAGGCCGAGCGGCTTCATTATCGAGACGAATTGGTCGATCTTCGACGACTTGCCTGTGATCTCGAAGATGAAATGATCGACGGTCGCATCGACAACCTTGGCGTGGAAGGCATCCGCCAGACGCAGCGTCTCGGCCCGCATCTCGCCGGTCGAGACCACCTTCACCAGCGCCACTTCACGCTCGATCGGCCGCTCCTGGCCAAGCTCGCGCGCCCGCACGGTGAGATCCAGTACGCGATGCACGGGCACGATCCGCTCGAGCTGCGCCTTGATCTGCTCGAGCACACCCGGCGTGCCGCGCGTCACGATGGTAATGCGCGACAGATGCGCCTCGTGCTCCGTTTCGGAAACCGTGAGGCTTTCAATGTTGTAGCCCCGTCCGGAGAACAGTCCGATGACACGGGCGAGAACGCCCGGCTCGTTGTCCACCAGCACCGAGAGCGTATGGCTCTCGACGGCGGAGGTTTCCTTGGCAATGAAATAGGCCGAACCGGTCGGCTGAAGATGTGCGTTCATGGTCTTGTTCCTCCCGGTCAGACGAGCTGACGGCCCTTGGCATCGATGGCAGTGGCGACAGCTTCATCGGTCGCCTCGTCCGGCAGCAGCATTTCGTTATGTGCCTTGCCCGACGGAATCATCGGGAAGCAGTTGGCGAGATTGGCCACACGGCAATCGAAGATGACGGGCTTGTTCACGTCGATCATCTCCTGGATGGCACCATCGAGATCGTCGGGCTTCTCGCAACGGATACCGACCGCACCATAGGCTTCCGCCAGCTTGACGAAGTCCGGCATGGCTTCCGTGTAGGAGCTCGACAGACGGTTGCCATGCAGCAACTGCTGCCACTGACGCACCATCCCCATGTACTGGTTGTTCAGGATGAAGATCTTCACCGGCAGTTCGTACTGGATGGCGCAGGACATTTCCTGAATGCACATCTGGATCGAGGCATCGCCAGCGACATCGATGACCAGCGCGTCCCGATGCGCGACCTGAACGCCGATTGCAGCCGGCAGGCCGTAACCCATCGTTCCAAGGCCACCCGAGGTCATCCAGCGGTTCGGCTCTTCGAAGCCG
>JAIXSF010000442.1 GCA_027484835.1 Rhizobiaceae bacterium
CGGCGGGGATGCGAGTCGGGTCGCAAAAGACCAGACGATCATCCCCCGGGCGAGGGTCCCGGTCGGAATGGTGCACCATCCGGCGGGAACCTCCCGGGCCACCGGCCAGGCTGAAGCGTCATCTCATCGTGATGCCGCAGCCGGACCCTACGCCCGGTCATCCTCGGGCCTGACCCGAGGACCGTCGCCGCCTTGCCAGAGAGACGCATGCAGCGGGAATAGACGCCGAACGAGGCGCCGGAAGGAGCCACATACATTACTTAGACAGGTTGCTTTTGGCGCCTCGTCCGAGACAAGCATGACCCGATCCGGAGGGAGCGATCCCGACCGGCAGCGAAGCTTGAGCGGGTTATCTCCCCCCCTTGCGGGGGAGAACGGAAAATCGAAGGCTTAGGCGAGCGCAAGCCGCCTAAACTTCAGATTTTCCAAGAGAGGGGCCCACTTTCGTGGGCACTCACCTTACCGAGCCCCCTCTTGCGATTTCTGATGTTTGGCCCTGATCGGGGCAATTCATCGAAATCGCTTTCTCCCCCGCAAGGGGGGAGATGGCCCCCACCAAAAATCATTTGTTCTCCCTTGAACAAATGAGCGTAAACTGCCCATCTTGAGAGAGAAGAAAAACCAGAGGAAGCCGCCATGGACGGACAGGTATCGCCGAAAGCAGAGATCTCGGATCCCGCCGCGCGCATCGCGTCCCTGCTCGCCGCGCAGAAGGCGGCCTGGGCCAAGGACGTGACTCCAGACCAAGCCACGCGGGACGACCGCCTAGCGAGGCTCGACCGGATGATCGAGGCCTGGCAGGAGCGGTTTGCCGCGGCGATTTCGCAGGATTTCGGCAATCGGCCGGCCGTCGTCACCACGCTCACCGACATCGTGCCGGTACGCGCCGCGATCCGCCATGCGCGCAAACATCTCAAACGCTGGATGCGGCCGCGAAGCGTGTCGCTCGCCTGGACCGGCAAGCCCGCTTCGGCGGTCATCCTGCGCCAGCCGCTCGGTGTGGTCGGGATCGTCGCCCCCTGGAACTACCCGCTCAACCTGATGCTGTCGCCGCTGACCGGGGCGCTTGCCGCCGGGAACCGGGCGATGCTGAAACCGTCGGAGCTGACGCCCGCTTTTTCCGAAGTGCTGGCAAAAGCAGTCTCCGAGACCTTTGCCGAGGACGAGGTCGTGGTGGTGACCGGCGGGCCTGAGGTGGCGACAGCCTTTACATCCGCCCCCTTCGACCACCTGATCTTTACCGGCTCGACCGCCATTGGTCGGAAAGTCGCCGAAGCGGCGGCGAAGAACCTGACGCCTGTCACCCTCGAACGCGGCGGCAAGTCGCCGGCCATCCTCGACGCTTCCGTGCAGTTCGACAAGGCCGTGCCACGCCTCGTCTGGGGCAAGCTTTTGAATTCCGGCCAGACCTGCGTGGCGCCCGATTATGCGCTGGTGCCGCGCGAGCGCGTTGCCGATTTCCTCGCCGCCGTGAAGGCGGAGGTTAACAGGCAATATCCCGGCCTGCCCGCGAATGCCGACTACACTTCGATCATCAGCCCAAGGCATTTTTCGCGGCTTACCCGGCTCGTCGAGGAAGCGCGCGAGAAGGGCGCCGAAGTGGTCGAGCTTGCCGGTCCGCATGATGGCGAGGCGCGCGTGTTCTCGCCGGTCGCCGTCATCGGGGCGCCGGATGATTCTGCCGTGATGTCGGAAGAGATCTTCGGGCCGATCCTGCCGATCGTTGCCTATGACACGCTCGATGATGCGATCGCCTACATCAACCACCGCGACCGGCCACTGGCGCTCTACTGGTTCGGCGACGACAAGGCGGCGCAGGAGCGGGTGCTTTCGGGTACGATCGCCGGTGGCGTGACCGTCAACGATACGATCCTGCATCTCGCCCAGGACGATCTGCCGTTCGGTGGGGTCGGGGCGTCCGGCTACGGCGCCTATCACGGCGAGGCGGGCTTCGTTGCACTCAGCAAGGAGAAGCCGGTGCTGAAGCAGTCTTCAATCTCCGGGGTGAAGTTTCTCTACCCGCCCTATGGGCGCGTCGCGAGCTTCATGTTGAAGCTGATCGGTCGGTTCGGTTGACGGTGAGGTGCAGCGCCCGGTCAGCCGGCCGCGAGGCGAGGGGATGACCGCTCCATCGATGTCGCGGCGCGCGGTTGTGGCGCGATGACGGAAAGCTCGAAGTCGGCGAGCGGCATGGGTCTGCCGAAGAGATAGCCCTGGAAGATGCGGCAGCCCGCGGCTTCCAAAAAAGCGAGCTGGGCCGGGGTCTCGACCCCTTCGGCCACGGTTTCGAGCCCCAGATCCTTGGCGATGGCCCGGATCGAGCGAACAAGGGCGGCATCGCGATCATTTTCGGCAACCGCCGCGACGAAGCTGCGATCGATCTTTAGTTCGCTGACCGGCAGGCGGCGCAGATAGGCGAGCGAGGAAAAGCCGGTGCCGAAGTCGTCGAGCGAGAAGGTAAGACCGAGCGCCGTCAGCGATGCCATCTTTTCCGCAACGGGCTCCAGGCCTGCAATCAGCACGCTTTCGGTGAGCTCGAGGCGCAGTCGGGTGGGATCGATCTGGTGGCGCTTGAGCAGGTCGCGCAGCACCGTTTCGAAGTCGCCTTCGTTGAACTGGCTGGCGCTGACATTGACCGAGAGGGTGAGGCTTGCGAGTTTGGGGTCGGTTTTCCAGCGGGCGAGCGTGGCGAGAGCCTGCTCAAGCACGAAGGTGCCGACCAGCGGCATCAGGCCGAACTCTTCGGCTGCGGGAATGAAGGTGGCGGGCGAAATGGCCCCGCGGGTCGGGTGGTTCCAGCGCAACAGCGCTTCGGCGCCAAGGATCGTGCCGTCGCGATCGGTCTGCGGCTGGTAGGCGAGGCTGAGATCGCCGCGGCGCAGCGCTGCCACGAGATCGCGGGCAATGCCGCGGGGCGCGGACAGGCGCTGCTGCAGCGCGTAGATGGCGCCGCAGAAGACGAGGGCCGCCATGGCTGGGTTCAGCCACACGCCGACGACATGTAGCTCCGGCGGGATCGGCTGGGCAAAGGGCAGGCGGAGATCTGCGGCATGCAGGACGACGAAGGCGACCAGACTGCCGGCGATTACCGAAAGCTGCAGACGTGACGGGCGGCGCAGATGGTTGAGATAGGCGAGCATGCCCAGCACCGGCAGGAAGAGATGCGTCACCCGCGGCGCACCGTTCTGCGGCACATCGAACATCAGGCAGAAACCGATGACAAAAATCAGGAAACTCACCTGGGCGACGATCAGGAAGAGATCAAGGCGGCCGTAGGTCACGAGCGCGAAGCAGACGAGGGCGGCCACAACGGGGAAAAATTCGGCGGCCGCGAGAAGGAGATGGCCGTCGAGGAAGAAGATCACCGTCCAGAACAGGGCGAAGGCACCAACCGCCAGTGTGACGGCCTGATAGGCGCGGATGACCCGTGCCACCTTGTGCTCTTCGCTACCCTTGCCGATCATCCGTTGCCCAATCGTCTCGTCCGGCTCCCCGGATCAACCAATCCTTGTCAGACCATGCCGACAAGAGGCCCAAGTTCAGAACAGTCTAACTTAGGTGGCTAAAGAAACTATGTATCTCGATGATCGCATTTACAACGTGAAACGCCTGTTTTTTGGAAATCTCAACAGACGGTTGAGGCGGCCCACCTTGCGATGAGCCGCCTCTCCGGGCCTTACGGCCCTTCCTCCCCCCGGAGAATGGTCAGCCGGCTTTGGCGACTTTCATGACTTCAGGGTCGTAAACGCGACCGAAGCGATTGGCAAGAAAAGCTTCCAGTCCAATTTCTTCCTGACGCACGAAACCGGTTTGCGGCGGCGTGCCGTCGGCAAGCAGATCGAGCACGGTGCAGATGCCGGCGGCCGTGGTGATCTGGATGGCGCTCATCTTCTTGCCCGCGACGACACCGGCATAGACCTTGTTGGCATAGGTTTCCTGCAGGTAGCGACCGTCCTTCCAGCCGCAGACGGTCACGAAGATCACAACGACGTCCTGCATTGTTGCGGGAAGCGCGTTCTCGAAGAGATCCTTCAGCACGTCGCGACGGTTCTTCAGGTTGAAGTCGTTGAGCAGCGCCTTGATGATCGCCTGATGGCCCGGATAGCGGATGGTGCGGTAGTTCATCGTGCGCACCCGGCCTTCCAGCGTTTTCGCCAGCGTGCCAAGGCCGCCCGAGGTGTTGAAGGCTTCGTAGGTGACACCGTCGAGCGAGAACTCCTCGCGCTCTTCCATGGCCGGCACGACGGAGAGCTTGCCCTCGACGATCGCCTCGCAGGGCTCGATGTATTCGTTGATCAGGCCGTCGGTGGACCAGGTGAGGTTATAGTTCAGCGCATTCGACGGATACTGCGGCAAGGCGCCGACGCGCATGCGGACCGTGTCGAGCGTGTCGAAATGCTTGGTCAGATCATGGGCGACGATCGAGATGAAACCGGGGGCAAGCCCGCACTGGGGAATGAAGGCGGAGCGCGCACCGCGTGCCAGTTCTTCCACCTTGCGGGTTGTGGCCACATCCTCGGTCAGGTCGAGATAATGGGTTGCGGTGCGTGCAGCGCTCTCGGCGATTGCCCCGGTCATGTGGAAGGGGGCTGCAGACAGGACGGCAAACTGGCCGGCCAGGGCGGCATCGAGGGCCGTCGCATCGGCGATGTCCAGCTCCAGCGTCTTCACCGCCGGATGGGCATCGAGCTTTCCGAGCTGCTCTGCGCTGCGATCGGCGATGGTGACGGTGTAATCGCCGGTTTCAGCAAGCATGCGCGCAATCGCGCCGCCGATCTTGCCCGCGCCGATGATGGTGACGTTTTTCATGGATTTGCCCCTCGCATGCGTGATCGCCCGCTTTCGGCGGGCTTGAAATCAGTTGTCAGACCAGTGTGGCGGCGGTGGGTGTCGATTCCAAGTGACGATATGAACGATATGGAGTATCAAATAATACGAAACGACGATGGGGATGGTCGAAATGCAGGTGAGCGAGAAAGATCGGGAATTGCTTTCGTTGCTATCCGAGAATGCCCGGATGCCGGTCGCAGAACTTGCGCGGCGGCTCGATCTGTCGCGCACGACCGTCCAGGCCCGGCTTGAGCGGCTGGAGGGACAGGGGGTGATCGCCGGCTATCAGGTCCGCCTTTCGGATGCCTATCAGAGTGGCCTGATCCGGGCGCATGTGATGATCACGATCGCGCCCAAGGCGCTCTCCGCCGTGACCGGCGAACTGAACGCCATCCGTGAAGTCTCCGCGCTCTATTCGGTGAACGGACCCTACGACCTGATTGCCATTGTCGCCGCGCCGTCGATTTCCGAGCTGGACCGGTTGATCGACCGCATCGGGGAGTTGTCGGGTGTCGAACGGACGCTTTCGTCGATTATCCTGTCAACGCGGATCGCACGCTAGACTTTTACACGGAATAATTGCGCAAACTGTGCTTCCGTTTAGAAAGGTTTAATCAACTCTATGTTGAAGTAGATTATATGAATATTCGGGATGGGTGGCATGAAACGCGCAGCATTCCTCTTGGCCTTGTGCCTTTACCCGACACTTCTTGCGGCCGCGCCCCTCGGTCACGGGCACGCGACCGTCCACTCTGTTTCCGGTAGCTCCAACTGGATCTCACGCCAGGGATCGGTGATGGTACTCGATGTCGGCGCTGACGGTCTGGTGCAGGGTTACTTCGTCAACAACGCCCCGGGCAAGGGCTGCCGCGGCATTCCCTATCCGCTCAGCGGACGAATGGAGGGCGACGCAATCGCTTTTCAGGTTCTGTGGCGCAACGGTGTCGCCGACTGCATGGCCGAAACGCACTGGCGTGGCCATCTGCAGCCGTCGCGCAACGGGGGGCTGGAAATCGTTGCCGAATGGCAGCGATCCTCCAATGTCGCGACAGTGGCGACGCATGATGAGGCTCACAAAAGCGGAGTGGACCTCTTCACCTATCAGGCGATGCCCCGATTGCCGGCTCGCACCACGCCCTAAGGTGAAACGCTAATTCCCTAATCAGCCAACCGCCTGTCACGCCGCCTTCAGCTCGGCCCGGGCCAGTGCGCTTTCGAGGGCGGCGATGCAGGTTTCATCGTGGTGTCGGCCGGCACCTTCCCAGAGGATTGACAGGGCTTTTTCGACTGGCATTGCCGCGCGGTAAGGCCGATCGGCAGTCAGTGCGTCGAAGACGTCGGCGGTGGCGACGATGCGTGTCTCGAAGGAAATCTGCTCACCCTTCAGCCCACGCGGATAGCCGGAGCCATCGAGCTTTTCATGATGCGCTCCGCCGATCAGGGCAAGATCCGAGAAGGCCGCGATGCGCGAGAGGATCATTTCGGAGAATTCCGCGTGGCGTTTCATCTGATCCCATTCGGCGCCTTCGAGGCGGCCCGGCTTGTCGAGAACGCCGTTGGAGACGCCGAGCTTGCCGATGTCATGCAGCAGGGCCGCACGTTTCAGCCGCCGACGCTCGGGAGGGGCCATGCCGAGTTCCTCGGCGATTAGGTCGGTGAAGAGCGCGACGCGGTCGCTGTGGCCCGATGTGTAAGGGCTCTTGGCATCGATGACGCGGGCAAAACCAGCGGCGATGTCGTCGAGATAATCCTCGTCAGCCAGGATCGCCTGGCGGCCCGGCTCCATGGCGAGAACGTAGGCCTCCAGGTTTTCAGCGCCAAGTTCGGCGAAAAAGACGGGATTTGCCAGTTTTTCGAAGACTGCGACGAGATCAGGGTCGAACCAGCCCCCGGCACGCTTCTGCACCTCGCTGAGTGCCGCCTCCGGACCCTGATGCACGAAGAAGACGTCGATCACCTGGGCCATCAAGGCGATGCGGGCATAGAGGTGGATCTCGCTGCCTTTCAGACCCTGCGGCTTGCCGCCGCCATCGACGTGTTCGTCGAGGTCGAGGATGCCTTTTGCGACTTCTTCGGAGAAGCGCATCTGGCGGGCGATTTCAGCGCCGCGCTGACAGCGGGTCTGGATCAGGCTGGTGGAGATCTCGCCGCCATTCTTGAAGATGTGCAGGATGCCGCGGAAGCGCTCCGCAAGGCCCGCTTCCATGCCGGTATGCGACAGGACGAATTTGAGGATCTGCGGGAAGGAGCCGTCGACTAGCTTGAAGTCGCGTTTGAACTTCAGGTCGTCTGCAAGATAAAGCTCGCAGATGCGGGCGGCATTGGACGAGCAGCCGAGATCCTTCAGCAGCAGCGTGTAATAGAGGTCGCGCAGCGATTCTTCGTCGAGCCCGAGTGCCTGGCCGATACGCGTACCGATGAAGCAGCATCGGACACAATGGCCGGCGGGCTGGCCCTCGGTCATGTCGAGCGCGTGGCTCAAGGCCTCGATCAGTTCAGCAAGACGGATGGTCTGGGTCATGGTCGCTCCTCAGACCCGAGAGACTATAGACCTTAGATTAAGAACGCGTGAGGAAAGAAGGGGCGCCGGATGTCGTTAGCTCTCCCTTCGTCAACCTCCTGTTCATCGCTTCCATGCTTGTCTTTTTCCCGCATTGTCTTAAGCCATGAGACGCACTATGTGCGGATGAGCCAAACCAACGAGGACTGTCCCCTGTGATGAACGAAGACGAAGACGACAAGAGCAAGGAACTGCCGATCGGCAAGGAAACGGAAGCGAACCTCTTCA
>JAIXSF010000038.1 GCA_027484835.1 Rhizobiaceae bacterium
CGCTGTGCCAATGTCACCGGTTCCGGAACGCTTCTGACCTACTAAACGGCCAGAGGCGGGATCCCTGTTTGGCGAAGCCCGCGACATTCTTTAGGAACCTGCTGCGGGTAGCAGCCGTTCGTCCTTTCCTGAAACACAAGAAAGGACTGATCCATGCCCCACATCAAGACTCGCGACGGTGTCGAACTTTACGTGAAGGACTGGGGGCAGGGCCGCCCCGTCATCCTCCTGCACGGCTGGCCGCTGACGGCCGACACCTTTGACGATCTGTCGATGGCCATCGCCGATGCGGGCATGCGGGCCATTTCCTACGACCGCCGTGGCTTTGGCCGCTCGGAGCAGCCATTCAACGGTTATGACTACAACACGCTGGCCGACGATCTGGCCGACGTCATCGCCGCAACCGGAGCCAACGACGCAACGATCCTGGGCTTCTCCATGGGTGGTGGCGAAGTGGCGCGCTACATGTCCCGTCACGGCGGCGCCAACCTGCGCTCGGCCATCCTTGTGGCATCCGTCGTGCCCTACATGCTGCAGACCGAAGACAATCCGAATGGCACGCCGCAAGCGACATTCGACGAGATGACTGAGGGCATGACGGAAGACCGGGCCCACTTCTTCGCAAGCTTCTTCAAGGATTTCTACGGCGTCGGCATGTTCGACAAGGCGGTCAGCGCAGAGGTCCTGGACTGGTCCGTGCGTCAGGCGATGATGGCAGGGCTGAAGCCGACGCTCGCCTGCGCCGCAGCGTTCGCAACGACGGACTTCCGCCCGGATCTCGCTGCCTTCAAGGTGCCGACTCTGATTATCCACGGAACCGACGACAAGACCGTCCCGATCGACGCTTCCGGTCGCGCCGCCGCCGCCGGGATCGCTGGGGCGACGCTGCTCGAATATGACGGCGCTCCGCACGGGCTTTTTGCGACCCACAAGGATCGCATGATCAAGGACGTGCTGGCCTTCCTCCGCCGTTAAGCCAACGAAAGGCCTCCCCGATCTCGTTGGGGAGGCCTTCTCGCTTCTTGGGATGGGGTCACGGTCCGATCGGATTGATATCCCCGACGAAGCGCAGGAGATCGGCCATGGTAAAGTGGCCGGGCGCTGCACTCGGCAGATGGGGAACCCAGTTTGCCTGCCGCCACAGGAAGGAATCGTGGTCGCCGTGCACGAGACCAAGGAAGGTCTCCGCCACGATCGTTGAGCCCATCGGCCCGAGCCGCAGTCCCTTGTGGTGGTGTTCGGCTTCTTTCAGCACATAGTACCAGAGCGGCGTCTTCTTGTGGAAACCGTGCTTGGCTGCCACTGCTCCATCGGGGCCGGTGGCGATCTCCGACGGCTTCAGCGGCACGATCCCCATGGCCCGACAGACATCCTGTCCGGACGGCAGACCGATCTGCACGCCGCGTTTCAGATTGCGGAAGGGCAGCACGAAGTCGCGGGCGGCCGTCTTGTCCGTCTCCGGTCGAAGGCCGGGAAGCGTATGCAGTTCCGGCACGATGAAGGGATCGATCCGCCGTGATGGGTTCAGCACGAAGTTCGGCTCGGGTGGCGTGTTCAAGTCGAAGAAGCGCCGCCAGTCGATGATCCAGTTCGACGGCAGGTCACGCAGCGGTCCCGGTCCGCCGCCAGTATTGACCGCCCCGCGGTCGACGAGCTCGCCAACGATCTGGCCCGACTTGCCGGTGAAGTTGAAGAGTAGCTTCAAGGTCCCGTCGACAAAGGCGTCGGGGCCCGGATTGAACACCCGGTTGTGGTTGTAACTCTGCCGCACCATGGAATGACCGAGACGATAGGCGGCAGCGGCGAACTCCGCCGGCATGAAGGGGCGGCTGCGGAAGCGGTAGAAGCGTCGCCCCTCCTGCTTGATCTTGCGCACCAGACCAGGCTCGGTCAGTCGCTCGACGAAATCGAACAGCACGATCCACTGATAGTGCCAGGTGACGATCCGCCGGGCCTCCCGGAATAGCGCCGAGCCCTTGAGGCTGGGTTGCGAGGCCTGCAGGGTATCGACCACCTTGTTGTGGAACTTCAGCATCAGCAGGTGAAACTGAGCCACCAGCAGGTTCTCGTCATTGCGTTCGTCGAAGATCAGCGCATGTCCGACCTGGTTACGCGGCAGGTCGTTGGGAAAGCCGGGAATGATGGTTCCCGCCTTGTCCGGAGACGCTGACGTCTTGCCGATCAGGAAACGCTCGATAACCCGGTGCGTCGCCGGATCCCGGTCGTAGAGATAGGGGTGTATGCCCGGTCCGTCGCCGTAGAGCGAATCGAGATCGAGCGCTGGCGTGCGGAAATTGCTGGTCGCCAGCGGATCGGCTTCTTGCTGTGAAAGCGGTGTCGTGTCGAGCGTGATGTCGTGGTCGACGAACTGGCCGAGATAGGTGAACCCGGCCGGGATATTGGGGTTGTCGCCCGCAGGATCGGTGTGTCCCTGCGCATCGACGGTGTCTTTCATGGCCTCCGCAAGCTCGAAAAGATCGTCTTCGTCGGCCTCCAAGGGAGCAAGGGTCGGAAAGATGCGGCCAAACTTTCCAGGGTCTGCATTGCCGGCAAGCGCCTGCAATGCGGCACGGTTCATCCCACGGACGCCGTGTCCGTGCATGGCAACTTCTGACATGGGATTCCTCCAATCAACCATCGAGGTTGGCAAAAAATGCACTGGAGACCCAAGGATGACATACTCTCACTTAACGAGCAATAGGAATATTATAGACATCTTAGGTTGTATTTTAACTAAGTTTTAAAGGCCGCCGCAAGCGCGTTGCAACCTCTTGTAACCCCTTGATTTCTTGTCTGTCGGGAAGCCTGTCCTAGCCCTTGCTGAGCGTCGCAACGGCCTCGACATGCGGCGACCAGAGGAACTGATCGATCGGCGTGACGCTGTCGACCCGATAGCCGCCGGCGATCAGGATCGAGAGGTCGCGGGCAAGCGTCAGCGGGTTGCAGCTGATCGCCACCACCTTCTTCACCTGTGATCTCGCCAGTTCGGCGCATTGCGCCTCCGCCCCGGCGCGCGGCGGATCGAAGACGACCGCATCGAAGCTCTTGAACTCTGAAGTCATCAGCGGGCGGCGGAACAGGTCGCGCCGCTCGACGCTGACAGGCTTCAGTCCCTGCGTGTTGCGGGCGGCAAGATCGAGTGACTTCACCGCCTTTTCGTCCGACTCGACAGCATGCACGGAGGCTGTGCGCGCCAGCCGAAGCGCAAAGGTGCCGACGCCGGCAAACAGATCCGCCACCTTCTTCGCCTTGCCGATATGGGCCGCGGCAAGGGCTGCCATATGCGCTTCGGCCTCATGCGTTGCCTGGGTAAAGCCGCCGGGCGGCAGCACCACGCGCGCACCGCCGAAATCCAGAAGCGGCTTGTGTGGCTCGATGACGATTTCGCCATTTGCCGAGACCCGGGCGATGCCCTTGAGTTTGATCACAGCGTCCGAGACCGCGCGCCGCTCCCGATCGCCAAGCCCGCCGCGCAAGCCGTCGAGCGAGATGTCGAGCCCTGTCGTCGTCTCCGTCACCGTGATGCGGAAGTGTTCCGCATTGGTGGCCTTGGCGATGATCTTGATGGCGTCGAGACGGGAGATAAGCCCGTCGGACGCGATGGGACATTCCTCGACGGGGACGACATGATGCGTTTCCGCCTGCATGAAGCCCATGACGAAGCCTGTGTCCCGCCGCCGCGCCGTAAAGACGAGCCGTCGCCGCTGGTGCGGATGGGCCTCGAAGATGTCGGCGACCGGCGCCTCGATCCCCTTCGACTTCAGGGCATCGATCAGCACCTGCCGCTTGAAGCCGTTATACGCGGGCTTTGCCATGTGCTGCAGCGAGCAGCCACCGCAGACGCCGCCGATGCCGTCCGGGCCGAAATGCTTGCAAGGCGGCTCGACGCGGTCAGGGGAGGGGCTGGCAATCGACATGATCGTCCCCTCGTTCTTCACCCGGGCGATCGAGACACTCTCCCCCGGCAGCGAGAAGGGTACGAAGATCGGACCATCGGCGCCGTGGGCAACGCCATCGCCCTTGGCGCCGAGGCTCGCAATGGTGACCGTTTCCGCGCTCATTCGCCGTCCCCCTCGTCCCCGAGATCCTCGTCGAGGTCGTCGCCGTCATCGTCGCACCGGTCGGCATCTTCGGGCTTGAAGCCTGCGAGCAGGAATTCTTCGTTGCCGTCGCCGCCGGCGATCGGGGAAGGAATGAGGCCGAGGCTTGTCCAGCTCATGTCTTCGACCAGCCAGCGCTCCAGTTCGGCAGCCACCAGCGGCGCCGTTTCCGGCTCCTTGAGCAGACCCGCCTTGCTGATGGCTTCGCGCCCGGCCTCGAACTGCGGCTTGACCAGCAGCAGGCAATGCGCGCCCGGCTCTGCCTGTTCGAGGGCCGGCGCCAGCGCCAGCTTCAGCGAGATGAAAGAGACGTCGGACACGAGAAAGTCGAAAGGCTCCTCGTTGTAGTCCTCGGGTTCGAGATAGCGGGCGTTGAGCCCCTCGAGATTGGTCACGCGCGGATCGCTGTAGAGCCGCGGATGCATCTGCTCATGGCCGACATCGATCGCGGTCACATGGGCGGCTCCGCGCTTCAGCAACACCTCGGTGAACCCACCGGTCGAGGCGCCGATATCCAGGCAATGGCGGCCCTCTGGCGACAGGCCGAAATGGTCCAGCGCGGCAACGAGCTTGAGCGCAGCGCGCGACACATAATCCTGGGCCGGATCGTCGATCTCGAACTGATGGGTAGCGGCAAAGACGAGGCTGGGTTTCGTCACCACCTTGCCGTCCACCTTCACCGTGCCACGCTGGATGGCGTCACGGGAGCGGGAGCGGCTGGCGAAAAGGCCAAGGGCGACCAGAAGCTGGTCGAGGCGCTGAGGTTCGGGGAGCTTTTTCATGCCCCGTCAATGAGGGGAGATGCGCCGCGGCGCAAGTGTTTTTCACGTCATGACGGCGCGATTGCCAAGCGGGCATCCCTCACGCCAGTTGCAGTCGTTGCGCCATGGTACATTCTAAGTTCAATTAGCAATCATTTAATCAATCTCGACTAATGTTCACTGGCCGGCGCGATGCGATCCTCCCTCCCAAGCAGCGCGCTCCGACACGACACTGCGGGCCCTCCTCCTTATAACCCGCAGGAATAGAAGCCCTCCGGATTCGGGCCCGGAGGGCTTCGTTTTTTGTGGATCTCTAAAACCCAGCCGTGCATCCACTTTCGTTTATCGCGCAATGCTAAAATCTTTAGCAATTGTGTATGGCGCGCTGCGAAAATTTGCGTCTTTTAGCCGTTCGTTAACATGGCAAGCCTAGGATTCCCTCAAGTTCGCGTGATTGAACTGGGGCTGGGGCATTCGACCGATCAAGACTTGTGAACGTGGAAGACACTTCGACGAACAGCGTTCGTTGGAGCGATGTCGACAATCTACATCCAGGGACCTGACCGGATGTTGCCGAGGTTCCCTCTGAACCCGTGAAAACTACAAGATTTGAAATCAACGATGGCGTGCGACAGCGCGGGCCAATCGCACAACCTTGTCTGGAAACATCCATGAAGCTTCTGAACAACCTTGGGACATTGACGAAGATGATCGCGGCATTCGGCCTCGTCATCACGATCAGCATCATCGTCAACATCATGAGCTGGTCCTCTCTGGCTTACCAGCAGACTGCAAACGGCTGGACCGTCCATACCTACGAGGTGCTGGATCGGGTCGATGCGATCGTCGCCGCCATGGTGGATCGCGAAACAGGCGTTCGTGGATACCTGCTTTCCGGTGACGAGGGCTTTCTGGCGCCTTACAACGCCGGCTCGAAGAATTACAAGGAAGCTTTCGACAAGGCAGTTCAGCTCACATCAGACAATGCCACGCAGCAGAAGCGTTTCGCAGAGCTCGACGCCCTCGTGACCGGATGGGTGACCGAGGTCGCAGAAAAGGAAATTGCCCTGATGAAGGACCCTGCGACTGTCGAGCAGGCGCGGGCGATGGAAATCGGCGGTGCAGGCAAGAAATGGATGGACGGCATACGCGCCAAGGCCGCGGAGATCTCAGCCGACGAGGCGGGACTGCTCGAGGGCCGCGCACGTGATGCAGCCGATGCCGCCGACCAGGCCCGCTTGGCGCTCATCGAAGGCGCAGTCGCGATCTTCGTTGCGGTCATTGCCATTCTGTTCCTGCTGCAGAAGACCCTGGTTTCCCCGCTGCTCAACATCGCCGGCGCCATGCGCAAGCTCGCCGGGGGCGACACTGCAATTGAAGTTCCCGGCATTGGTCGCCAGGACGAAGTCGGCCAGATGGCCGAGGCAGTAGAAGTGTTTCGACAGAACGCCATCACCGCGAAGCAACTCGAGCAGGAGGCGGAAGCCAGCCGCAGCGAGACCGAATCAACCCGCATCGCCAACCAGAAGCGTATGGAGCAGGAAGCCGAAAAGCTGCGGTTTGCCACGAGCACTCTGGGCAGTGGTTTGAAGCGGCTTGCCGGCGGCGATGTGTCCTTCCAGCTTTCGGAACCTTTCTCCGAAGAATACGAAGCTCTTCGCCAGGATTTCAACGCCTCGCTGACTCAGCTCGGCCTGACGCTGTCTTCGGTCATGCAGTCAGTGGAAAGCATCGACAACGGCACTCGCGAGATCTCGTCCGGCGCCAATGATCTGTCGAAGCGCACTGAGCAGCAGGCCGCCTCGCTGGAAGAGACGGCAGCCGCGCTCGACGAGATCACTGTCAATGTCTCGACGTCCTCCAAGCGCACGGAAGAGGCACGCTCCGTCGCCATTCTCGCCAACCAGAATGCAGCCAAGTCTGCGGAAGTCGTCTCCAATGCCGAAGAGGCGATGCGCCGGATCGAGGAGAGCTCTCAGCAGATTTCCAACATCATCGGCGTGATCGACGAGATCGCCTTCCAGACCAACCTGCTGGCGCTCAATGCTGGCGTCGAGGCAGCCCGTGCCGGTGAGGCCGGCAAGGGCTTTGCCGTCGTCGCTCAGGAGGTCCGCGAATTGGCCCAGCGCTCCGCAAGCGCTGCCAAGGAGATCAAGGGCCTCATCCAGAACTCGTCGACCGAAGTCGACAACGGCGTCAGATTGGTGCGTGACACAGGTGTCGCGCTGAAGGCGATCGGCGACTATGTTTCGCAGATCAACCAGCTGATGGATGCGATCGCTACCTCTGCCCGCGAACAGTCCACCGGCCTTGCCGAGGTCAACACGGCCGTCAATCAGATGGACCAGACGACGCAGCAGAACGCCGCCATGGTCGAGGAATCGACGGCAGCATCCGCGGCGCTCGCGCAGGAAGCCACCCGCCTGCGGTCTCTCGTGAGTGGCTTCAATCTGTCCGGTCGTGCCACGGCCGCAGCGCCCGTAGACCGTCGTCCGGCGGCCGTTTCGGCCCCTGTCCGTCGCGCCCCCGCCGTTCAGGGCAATCTGGCGGTGAAGGAGGAGTGGAGCGAGTTCTGATCGCACTTCCACCACAGCAGAACAACGAAACGCCCCCGCTTGGTCGGGGGCGTTTTCGCATTCAGGGCATCATGGCAGGCCCTTGGCTTGCTCAGGGCACGTAGCGATAGAGCCAGTCGCGGATATCTTCCGGCAGGGCGGCAGGCTCGCCTGTCTCTGTTTCCCGCGCGGTCCAGGTGATGTCGACTTCGGCGACCGTCTGGCCGTCTTTCTCCATGGCGACCTCAAAGCCCACCGACTTGCCGCCGATCTTGTCGACATGCACGGTCATCAAAACCCGCTCGCCCTCTTTCAGCGCCGCATGGATGCGCACCTCGAACTTCGTCGCACCGTAACGCGGCTCGTCCTCCAAAGAAGGACGGAAGCGCCAGAATTGCCGAAGTGCCGCTTCCGCCTGAACGAGATAGGCACTCGCCTGCATCTCCCCGGATGGACCGATGTCGCGCCATGGCACGATGAAGTCGCTCACTTCGACGCGGTCGATTTCATTCATTAAGACGCCCGTTCCCTTTGATTGCGCCTGCATCTAACGGCATTGCCGCGCGCATCACAAGCGCCGGACAAAAATGGTGCGACTGCCGCAGGATCCGGCGCAAGGGCTGGGTAAAAACCGGATGCGAGGTGGAAGATGTCGGGCGAGCGCATTATGTTCTGCCGGACCCAAGGAAGGATGCCCATGGCCACCCGTCTTTACGAGAACCCGATCTTCCTCGAACACAACACGCCGGAAGGACATCCCGAAAGGGCCGACCGGCTGCGCTCGCTCAACATCGCGTTGGAACACCCCAACTTTGCCCGGCTGGAGCGCATCAATGCTGTCCAGGCGAATGAGGATACGGTCACGCTCGCCCATCCCGAGGAGCATCTCTTTGCGGTGATGCGCGAGATTCCGGAAGAAGAGGATCGCATCAACCAGATCGAGGCCGATACCTACGCTTCGCAAAAGAGCCTGCAGGTGGCGCTGACCGCGATCGGCGGGGCGATTGCCGCAGTCGACGACGTGATGACCGGCAAGGCCGACAATGCCTTTGTTGCCGGCCGTCCGCCCGGCCACCATGCCGAAAAGACCAAGGCAATGGGATTTTGCCTGTTCAACACGGTGGCGATCGCCGCCCGTCATGTCCAGAAGACTTACGGGGTGGAACGCGTCGCGATCGTCGACTGGGACGTACACCATGGCAATGGCACCCAGGACATCTTCTGGGACGATCCGTCGGTGCTCTTCTGCTCGACACACCAGATGCCGCTTTATCCCGGCACGGGCGCGAAGGACGAGACGGGCAAGCACCGCAACATCGTCAATGCGCCGCTATCGCCGAATGTCGGCTCGGACCATTTCCGTGAAGCCTTCAAAAGCCGCGTTCTTCCCGCGCTGAACGATTTTGCCCCGGACTTCATTCTGATCTCCGCCGGCTTCGACGCCCATCACCGCGATCCGCTCGCCCAGATCAATCTGGTCGGCGAAGATTTCGACTGGGCGACGGGAAGGCTGCTGGAAGTCGCCGACCGTTTTGCCCATAACCGGGTCGTCAGCCTGCTCGAAGGCGGCTATGATCTTGAAGGGCTCGCCGAATCGGCCGGCCTGCACATTCTGAGACTGATGAAGGGTTGAGTATGTCCGACGCCACCGTTCCCGCCGATCTCACCGGCTATTCCTTCGAAAAGGCCGTGGCCGAGCTCGAAAGCATCGTGGCGCGCCTGGAACGCGGCGACGTGGCTCTGGACGAATCCATCGCCATCTATGAGCGCGGCGAGCTTCTGAAGAAGCATTGCGAGCAGCTGCTGTCAGCTGCCGAAAACCGCATCGAGAAGATCCGCCTTGACCGAGCCGGCAAGCCGACAGGTGTCGAGCCGCTCGACGGCGCGTAAGCCCGCGCTGGGGACAGAGACCCCGACCGACAGATCGATTGACAGACAAAAGGCGGCGGATGGTGTCATCCGCCGCCTTTTACATGGTCGATAGCAGCTGATGGCCCGCGATGCGCCAAGTAGCAGAATGGCCCCTCTCGGGGCCATTCGTCGTTTGGATGTCTTGAACCCGCAGCTTTATTCGGCCGGGTTCTTGGATTCCACGGCCTTGGACGGGCCGGTCTTCCAGAGCGAGTAGGCGACGCCCACGCCGAGGATGACGAAGGTGATACCCAGCGACCACTCCGGCGGGAACTTTTCCCAGCCCAGGGCATCGGCGATGAAGATCTTCGAGCCGATGAAAATCAGCAGCACGGACAGCGCATACTTCAGGTAGGCGAAGCGGTGCAGGATCGCGTCGAGAGCAAAGTATAGCGCACGAAGGCCG
>JAIXSF010000047.1 GCA_027484835.1 Rhizobiaceae bacterium
CGGGTTGGAATTCACCAGGATCACCCGGTAGCCTTCTTCCTTCAGCGCCTTCACGGCCTGGGTGCCTGAATAGTCGAACTCGCATGCCTGGCCGATGACAATCGGCCCCGCGCCGATGATGAGGATGGACTTTATGTCTTGGCGCTTGGGCATGGCTCTATCCGTTCTTTGACCTGCGCGAAAAACCGGCCTGGGTGAGGGAGGTCACCGGCCGGGCGCAGATAGATGGTCTTTTCAGGCTAGAAGCGGCTTATAGGGAAATGTTTGGCCGGAAGGAACCCCATATTTGCAGCCTCCGACAGGAAAGTTGGGGAGGGGCTTTGGTGAGGTCCGGGCGTTGTTGTCATACGTCCTTCGCGGTCGGCGATTACCGCAAGCGGATCAGCCGAGAAGGACCCGATCATGACGACGCTCGATCTGCCCGACCACCTCCGATTTGCATCTCTCAGTCAGAATGCCGGTCCTATTCCGCATCTCGGGCGCCGTTATGATGCTTCGGGCAAATTCCTGACCGAGCGCGGCAATACTGTGGTTTGCCACCTCGTCGAACAAACCGAGACGGCTGCGGTCATTCATGACGTCCGGGCGCGCTACCTCGATATGCCCGGGGCCGAGAAACTTGCTTTTACGGCACCGTCGAGCCTGCACATGACGCTTTTCCAGGGGATCATCGAGACTCGGCGCATGCCGCCCTACTGGCCGGCCGATGTGCCGGTGGAGACCCCGGTCGATGACATGACCGCAATCTTGATGGATCGCCTGGCGGCTTTTCGGGCGGGCGAAGCCTTTGCCGTAGAGGTGACGCATGCGACGCCGAACGGGCTGACGCTGGCCGGAGCGACGGAGCGTGACCGGAACATCCTCAAGGATTGGCGCAATCGACTGGCGGATCTCATGGGCTACCGGCACCCGGACCACGAGACCTATGTCTTCCACATCACCTTTGCCTACATGATCGAGCGCTTCGACGATCACGAGATGGGAGCCTGGGTGCCTTTCCTCGACGATGTCGCTTGTGCGATCAGGCAGCGAGCGCCGATCATCGAGCTCAGGGCACCGGCTTTCTGCGCCTTCGAGGATATGAACCATTTCGAAGAGCTGCTGGTCTTCGACCCGATTTGAGGCTCATTCCCAAAACGAAAATGGCGGGCCAAAGCCCGCCATTTCAAATGCGTCTGTCGGCCGTTCTCAGAACTCTTCCCATTCCTGACCGCTCGGTGCGGGTTTTGCGCCCATGGCCGATGCAATCTTGCCGGCCAGTGCGCGGGCTGGGGAGGTTACCGGGCGGGTTGCCTCGTTTGCTGGAGCCGGGCGTGCCGGAATGGACGGCCGGGTCGCGGCTGGTACGGGCGCGGTGTACGCGCGAGCGGCCGTCTGCGGGGCCGATGCCGGAGCCGTGGACTGACGGGGTGCCGCGCCGAGATTGAACTGTGCGAGGCGTGCCGAGAGGGACTGCACTTCCGACACCAGTGTGTGGGAGGCCGCATTGGTCTCCTCGACCATGGCGGCATTCTTCTGGGTGCCCTGATCCATGATGTTGACGGCCGAGTTGATCTCGTGGAGTCCCGTCGATTGTTCGCGCGCGGCGTCGACGATCGCATGCACGTTGGTATTGATCTGCTGGACCTCTGCCACGATGGCCGTCAGTGCCTCGCCGGTCTGGTCGACGAGCGAGACGCCGTGCTTGACCTGTTCGCCGGAGGCCGAGATCAGGGCCTTGATCTCCTTTGCGGCATTGGCCGAACGCTGGGCCAGTTCGCGCACTTCCTGAGCGACGACGGCAAAACCCTTGCCGGCTTCACCGGCACGGGCCGCTTCGACACCGGCGTTGAGTGCGAGAAGGTTGGTCTGGAAGGCGATTTCGTCGATCACGCCGATGATGCTGGAGATCGACTGCGAGGACTGCTCAATCGCGCTCATCGCATCGATCGCGGAGCGGACAACCTCGCCGGAGCGCTCGGCGCTTTCCTTGGTGCGGCTGACCTGCTGGCCCGCTTCTTCGGCGCGTTGGGTCGATTCCTTGACGGAACGGGTGATCTGGGAGAGGGCGGCCGAGGTTTGCTCGACGGAGGCTGCCTGCTGTTCGGTGCGGCGAGCCAGATCGTCGGCGGCGGAGCGGATTTCGTTCGAGCCGTTTTCGATTGTGGTCGCGTTCTCGCGGAAGGAGATCATGGCCGCGCGCAGCTTCTCGATGGAATCGTTGAAGTTGCCGCGGATCTCGTCGAGGGCCGGCGAGAAGGGCTTTTCGAGGCGCACGGTCATGTCGCCATCCGACAGCCGGGCGAGGCCCGAACGCAGCTCGTCGACGACGAAACGGATTTCCTCTTCGCGTGCCTTGTGGCCCTTGGAGCGTTCGACGCGCTCGATTTCTTCCTGCTCGTAGCGGACTTCGGCTTCCTTTTCGAGCTCGACCTTCTTGCGGTTGCTGTCGAGCAGGACGGCGAGAGACCGGGAGAGATCGCCGAGTTCGTCGGATCTGTCCTTGTCGGTCAGTTCAACGTCGAGACGGCCGGAGGCAATTTCCGTTGTCTGGCCGATCACGCGGTTGATGCGGCCGATGAAGCGGCGGGCAAGCAACCAGCCGACGACGATCAGGATGACGGCGGCGCCAGCGATGATGAGTGCGGAAGTCGACACGGTGTCGGTCAGGGCGCCCAGTACGGTCGCGCTCGGAACGGCGACCACGACGTTCCAGATTGCGCCGGGGAAGGGTTCGATCGGCAGGGCAATCGCCATGCGCTCGACGCCATCCTTGTCGATCATCGTGCCGACGGTGCCGGGAGACTTCAGAAAGCCTTCCCAGGCAGCGGCATCAAGGCCGCTGTCCTTCAGCGGCTTGCCCATGACGGCCTTGTCCGGATGGCTGACGAAGGCGTTGGCCGACGACAGGAGTGCGACATAGCCATCGCCAAGCGGGCGCTTGGCAGCCAGTTCGGCGGCTGTCTTGTCGAGATCGATATCGGCGCCGACATAGGCCAGCGCCTTGCCATTATCCATCACGGGGATGGAAATGGTGGTCATCAGCACGTCCTTGCCGTCGACCGGGTAGACATAGGGCTCGAGAAGGACGGTCTTTCCGGTCTTAACCGGCAGCTGATAGTAATCGCCGACGCCCGGTTTGTCATAATCGACCAGCACGTCGCGCTTGATCGCGCCCCCTGCACGGAAGATATAGGGGACGAAGCGGCCGGACTGGTCATGCACGGGCTTGCCCGCGAATTCAGCGTCCTTGCCATCAAAGGCATTCGGCTCCCAGCCGGTGGAAAGGCCGATTGCGCCTGGGAAGCCTTCGAGCGTGGTGGTCAACATGGCCATCACCAGCTCGCGGTCTGTGACGCCCTGGGCCCGCAGGGTCGAGATCGAGTCTTCGAGCCCCGCGACCATCTGGTGTGCAACGCTCAAGGTACGGTTGACCTCGGCTGCAGCCTTCGATGCCTCCGTCTGCATCTTGTCGATGCCGGCACCACGAATGGTGCCGTAGGTGATGCCGACGATCGTCGCGGCAACCCCGATAGTCGTGACGACACCCAGCGCAACCGTAGAGAATATGTTCCGGCTGGTGGCGGATTTGAATAGCATGGGCCGTTCCCTCATTAGCCAATGATAGCAAGACAGCGCGCACACGGCGCTGCACCGGCCTTGCGCCGGTCTTTGAGGCAGACTTTAGCTCTCCATGGTTAAGTAGATATTTATATTCTGCAAAGCGGTAGTATCCCCGGTCAGCTTGATCGTGGCGCGCTTTGACCGGAAGCTGCAGTAAGACACGAGTCGGTGGGGAGTGACATGTTCAAGGAGTATGCCGAGTGTGATGGATTGGCGCTGGCCGATCTGATCCGGCGCAAGGAAGTTTCGGCTGAAGAGGTGCTGGAGGCGGCGATCGCACGGATTGAGGCCGTCAATCCGCAGCTCAAGGCCGTTGTCCGCCCGCTCTTCGAGCGAGCACGCAAGCGGGTGGCGTCCGGGCTTCCCGATGGGCCGCTTTCGGGCGTTCCCTTCCTTGTGAAGGACCTGCTCGCACAGATCGACGGTGTGCCGACGGGGAATGGAAACCGTCTCTGGGCGACACAGGTCGCTCAGGGCAATAGCGCGCTGGTGGACCGCTGGGAGCAGGCTGGCCTCGTCATTGCCGGCCGGACCAACACGCCGGAATTCGGCCTTACACCTTATACCGAACCCGGTGCCAATGGGCCGAGCCGCAACCCCTGGGACCTGACACGCACGCCGGGAGGTTCGTCCGGCGGTTCAGGTGCTGCAGTCGCGTCAGGCATGGTGCCGATTGCCTCCGGCGGGGATGGCGGCGGATCGATCCGCATTCCGGCCTCGGCTTGTGGCCTCTTCGGCATGAAGCCGACGCGTGGGCGTACGCCGGCCGGTCCCTTTGTCGGTGAGCCGTGGTCAGGCTTTGCCGTTGAGCATGTGCTGACCCGCTCGGTGCGCGACAGTGCAGCCGTGCTGGATGCGACGCATGGACCGGATCGCGGCTCGCCGTATCTGCTGCCTGCGCCGGGCGGGACCTACCTCGCGGCTTCCGAGCGTCCACCCGGTCGCCTCAGGATTGCCGTGTCGCGTGAGCCCATGCTCGGCAAGGCGGTCGCTCCCGACGTGGTGGCCGCCTATGATGACGCGGTCAAGCTGCTCGTCGGACTGGGACACGACGTGGTCGAAGCTGCGCCTCCGGTTGAGCGAGAGGCGTTTTCCATGGCCTTTCTCACCGCGCTTGCCGGCGAGCTCAGGGCGGATATCGAGTTTACCGCCAAGAGCTTCGGTGTGAAGATCCGTCCCGGCGACTATGATGCCTCTTCCTTCGGGATGGGCTTGCTTGGCCAGGGTTTTACGGCAGGCGAGCTGATTGC
>JAIXSF010000441.1 GCA_027484835.1 Rhizobiaceae bacterium
CCAGGTCACGGCAGCGGCACAGGCCTGCTGTACAACCCATTTGCCGATGACCTGGATGATACCGGTCTTTTCCGCAAGCGGAATGAAGATGTCAGGCGTGATCAGTCCACGGGTCGGATGGTTCCAGCGCAGGAGAGCTTCCAGCGACCGGACCTCACCGGTCTCCACCCCGACGATCGGCTGATATTCGAGATAGAATTCACCGTCGACCAGCGCACGCGCCAGATCCCGCTCGAGCTCGAGCCCTTCCAGGACCTTTCGGGCGAGCGCCTCGTCGTAAAAAGCGTGGCTCGGACCAAAGGTTTCCTTGGCCCTGTAGAGCGCCAGATCCGACCGCTGCAGGATCGCCGCGACATCCCTGTCCTGGGGCCCGAACAGCGTGGCCCCGATGCTCACACCGGCCATCACCCGTCCATGCTCGAGTTCGAACGGCTGGGCGAGCGAATGTTCGATTTCCAGGCAGATGAATTCGGCAACCGGCCGTTTGTGCACCTGCGGCAGGAGGACGGCGAATTCGTCGGCGCCCAGCCGAAAGAGCAGTGCATCCTCTCCCGCTGCCTGTCGCAAGCGGTCGGCAACGGAGACCAGCAGAGCGTCGCCGGCCGCATGGCCAAGCGTATCGTTGACATACTTGAAGCGATCGAGATCGATGAACAGGAGCGCGCCGCCGGAATTCGCACTCCCCCGCGCCCGTGCACGCAGCGCCTCGTCCAGGGCCTGACGATTGCCGAGCCCCGTCAGCGAATCAGAGCGCGACGCGGCCTGCAGATCGGAGGTCCCTCCTTCAAGACGACGGATCCGGTCTTGAAGGAGCGATTCCCAAGCGGCGATCCGCCAGCCGATGGCGCCACCGATCAAGGGAAGACCGAGCGAGGCGATGAATGGCCAGTGCGCGAGAAGCTCAAGTGATGCGGCCGAAAAGCCGCCATGGGCTATTGCGGGCAAGGCAATCGCTGTCGGCGCGATCGCTCCACCGACGAAGCCGGCGACACCATATTGAAGGACGCGGCTCAGCGGGACTTCACTTAACATCATGTTAAACACCCCTAAAATAACTGAGGATAATTTGTATAAAATCCGTTGAAATTCGGTTACCGCCGGCCCGAAACTCCGCGTCATCAAACTGTAGCAGCGGAAAGCTACACGCCGTTGGACATCAACGATGGCGGATCGACATGACAGAGATTGCACCGGATGCCGGGTTTCGACGAAACGGGAAGCTGAAGGATGCGCTGCTTCAGCATGCGCCGCTGTCATCGGCGGGTCTGTCCGAACGCCTTTTCGGGTTCCTCTTTTCCGGTCTGGTCTATGCCCAGATCTGGGAGGATCCGGAGGTCGACATGGAGGCGATGGAGCTCACTGAAGTCCACCGCATCGTGACCATTGGCTCAGGCGGCTGCAACATGCTTGCCTATCTGAGCCGACGCCCGGCGGCGATCGACGTCGTCGATCTCAACCCGAATCACATCGCCCTCAATCGCCTGAAGCTCGCCGCCTTCCGCCACCTGCCGGATCATGCTGCAGTCCGGCGCCTGCTGGGGGAGCATTCGGTGCGCACGAATGCCCAGATGTACGACTGCCACATTGCGCCCAATCTCGACAAGGCAACGCGCAGCCATTGGGACGCCCGCGGCCTGAGTGGCCGCCGCCGGATCGCCGTCTTCAACCGCAACATCTACCGGACGGGCCTGCTCGGTCGCTTCATCACCATCGGACACCTGATCGCCCGCAGTCATGGCGTACGGTTGGAAGAGCTTGCGACTACCCGTTCACTCAGGGAACAGCGCATCTTCTTCGACGACCGGATTGCGCCTCTCTTCGACCGCCCCCTCATCAGCTGGCTCACGCGACGCAAGAGCTCGCTTTTCGGCCTCGGGATCCCGCCCCAACAGTATGACGAGCTCGCCTCTTTGGCGGATGACAGCACGATCGCACAGGTTCTGCGCCATCGGCTGGAGAAGCTTTGCTGTCACTTCCTGCTGCGTGACAACTATTTTGCCTGGCAGGCTTTCCTGCGCCGCTATCCGAGGCCGGAGGAAGGCGTCTTGCCGACCTATCTGCAGGCAGAGCACTACGCAGCGATCCGCTCTTCGGTCGATCGGGTCACGGTCCACCACGCCAATGTCACGGAGCTGCTCGCGACGAAACCGGCGGCCAGCGTCGATCGCTACGTTCTTCTCGACGCACAGGACTGGATGACCGAAAAGCAACTGAACGAGCTTTGGACGGAAATCACCCGCACCGCCGCAGACGGTGCCCGGGTGATCTTCCGCACGGCCGCCGAAGAGAGCATTCTGAACGGCAAGCTGACCCCCGGCCTGCTTGACCAATGGGCCTACCAGGCCGAGCGCTCCGAGGCACTTCATGCACGCGATCGTTCAGCCATATATGGCGGTTTCCACATCTACGAAAAGCGCCCCGCATGACGGACAGCCCTGTCGCCGTGACTGCAAATGACACGCGGGACCATGCGCTCCACATGGACCGCATGTATCGGTACCAGCGGCATATCTACGACCTCACACGCAAGTATTACCTGCTTGGCCGCGACGAAATGATCGCCGGCCTGCAGGTGCCGCCGGGTGGTTCCCTGCTGGAGGTTGGATGCGGCACCGGCCGCAACCTGGCCCTTGCCCGCCATCGCTTTCCCGCAGCAGAGCTCTTCGGACTGGATATCTCAGCCGAAATGCTTGCCACCGCCCGGGCAAAGCTTGGGGGCCAGGCGCCGCTGCCCCGCTTGCAGGTTGCCGACGCCACGGCTTTCCGCCCCGCGGACTTCGGCCAGCAGAGTTTCGACCGGGTGATGATTTCCTATGCCCTGTCGATGATCCCGGACTGGCAGGCCGCGATCGACCGGGCAATCGAAGCGGTCGGACCTCATGGCTCCCTGCACATTGTCGATTTCGGCCAGCAGGACCAGCTGCCCCGCTGGTTCCACTCGGCCTTGCAGGCCTGGCTTTCCCGCTTCCACGTCACGCCCCGTGCGGATCTGCAGGCGGTGCTGGAAGACCGTGCGGAGCGCTCTGGATTGAGACTGCATTTCAAGTCGATCGCTCGCGGCTATGCCTGGCACGCCGTCTTGCAGCGATAACAGGAGCTGCGCAAAGCGGATTGCGCCTAACAGGATTTTAACCATGATGGGGTGAGGTGGTATCGGCTCTCCCGTGTTTCGTTCTCGTCGCACCGCCTGGGGGCATATCCTGCAATCCTCAGCTGACGGACCCTTCATGCGGTGGCTTTCGACACTTCTGCTCCCTCTCTGCCTTGCCGTCACGGCGTGCACATCGGGATCTTACGACCTGATGGACACGGGCTCGGTGTCGCCACGCTTCCAGGACACCGACCCCCAGCATTTCGATGGAAAGACGCCACACCGGCACGAGGTGCATGGGATCGACGTTTCCAAGTGGAATGGCGACGTCGATTGGCGGCAGGTGAAGAAATCCGGCGTTTCCTTCGTCTTCATCAAGGCGACCGAGGGCAAGGACAGGCTCGACCCCCGCTTTCGCGAATACTGGCAGGGCGCCAGCGACGCCAACATCCCCCATGCCGCCTACCATTTCTACTATTTCTGTTCATCGGCCGACGAGCAGGCCGACTGGTTCATCCAGAACGTGCCGCGCGATGCGAACCTTTTGCCTCCTGTCCTCGACGTCGAGTGGAACCCGACATCGCCGACATGCCGCCTGCGCCCCGATCCAGCGACCGTCCGCAGCGAGATGCAGCGTTTCATGCAGCGCATCGAGGCCCATTACGGCAAGCGTCCGATCATCTACACATCCGTCGACTTCCACCGTGAAAATCTCGTAGGTGCCTTCCAGGAGCACCACTTCTGGGTGCGGGCCGTCGCCCAGCATCCGAGCGAAATCTATCCGGATCGTCGCTGGGCCTTCTGGCAATACACCTCGACCGGCGTCATCCCCGGTATCCGTGGCGAAACCGACATCAACGTTTTTGCCGGAACCCAGAAGAACTGGCAGAATTGGATCGCCGCTGTCTCGAAATGATCGCAAACGCAGCCTAGAGGCTCGTGCATAAGCGCTTCGCGCGACCATAGGAATTGCGCCAGGTTGACCCGCGACCGCGCATCAAACTCGAAGGACCGATCGATGAACCGAACCCTGCGTCACGCGCTTCCCCTCGCCCTTCTGCTTGCCTCGTCCGGCTTGGCTCAGGCACAACAACAATGCGGCGGCGACCTCGCGACCTTCCTGCAAGGCGTAAAGGCCGAGGCTGTCGCAGCAGGCACGCCCGCAGATATCGCCGACAAGGCGCTCGCCGGCGCCGCAATCGATGAGAAGGTTCTCTCCCGCGACCGCTCGCAGGGCGTCTTCCGCCAGACCTTCCTCGAATTCTCCGGCCGAACTGTCAGCCAGGCGCGTCTCGACATCGGGCGTCAGAAGATCAAGCAATATGCCGATGTCTTCGCCCGCGCCGAGCAGGAGTTCGGAGTACCCGCCGGCGTGATCACCGCCTTCTGGGCCATGGAAACCGATTTCGGCGCCGTGCAGGGAGACTTCAACACCCGCAACGCGCTGGTAACCTTGGCCCATGACTGCCGCCGTCCTGAACTCTTTCGCCCGCAGTTGCTGGCCCTCATCAAGATGGTCGAACACGGCGACCTGGACCCCGCCACCAATACGGGCGCTTGGGCAGGCGAAATCGGCCAGGTCCAGATGCTACCCGAAGACATCATCGCCTTCGGCATCGACGGTGACGGAGACGGACATGTCAACGTCAAGCAAAGTGGTCCGGATGCCGTCCTGACAGCCGCCAAATTCATCGAGCATCTCGGCTTCAAGCGCGGCGAGCCCTGGATCCAGGAAGTCACGATCCCCGAGAACCTGCCCTTCGAAAAGTCTGGCCTCGGTGGCACGATGACGGCAGGCGAATGGTTCGCGCTTGGCGTTCAGCCGCGTGACGGCAACACCGCCTTTTCTGCCCTGCCCGCCGCCCTCGTGCTGCCGCAAGGCCGCAAGGGCCCGGCCTTCGTCACCTATCCGAACTTCAACATCTATCTCGAATGGAACCAGTCCTTCATCTACACGACTTCGGCGGCCTATTTCGCCACTCGTTTTGAAGGGGCGCAGGTCTACCAGAAGGGCAACCCCGAGCCGGGCCTCGATGTCGAGCAGATGAAGGCCTTGCAGACCAAGCTGCAAGGCCTCGGCCACGATGTCGGCAAGGTCGACGGCATTCTGGGTTCGGGCACCCGCGTCGCGGTCCAGAAGGAACAACAGAAGCTCGGCATGCCGGCCGACGGCTGGCCGACATCCGCTCTTCTCAGCGCGCTCTGATCCAACCTTTTCCCACAGTTCGACAAGGCCGGGGTGGCTCCGCTGCCCCGGCTTTTTCTATGGACGTTTATGCGGCGGAGAGCCATGAACGAGCCTCCATCGGGCATCGCCGGCATCACGCATGTTAAACTCTATTAACAAGCCGGGAGCATCGTAAGCTCCTGTTTTCTAAAATTTATTTGAAAATGTCGATTGGTTATCCACCGCCTGATGCCGCAGTGCAGCACATAATTGGCTTTGCGCCGACACAAATCGGACATAATATCTAACGGTCAACGCAAGGAGGCACACATGGGACTGACCAACTCTATCAATGTCCTGATCGTCAGTGCAGCGTTCGTATTTATCGCCACGATGCTGTTCATCTGACACAGGTGACGTGAACAAAGCCCATGGCTTGGCCAAACAAGGCCTCTCAAGCATACATAAGTTTCAAATCGCAAAGAGGCGCATGACAAGAACCGTCATGCGCCTCTTTTCTTGACGAGATGACAGGCCTGCTCAGGCCGCAGCGCCGGAAACCCTGTCGACCTTCGCAGTGACACCGAGCCGCTGAAGAGTGGCGATCGTGAGTGGCGCCCTGTTCATGGTGTAGATGTGGAACTCTTGTACGCCGCGCTTCGCAAGGTCAGCAATCTGCTCGGCCGCGAGATCGGCGGCGATCGCGGCCCTTGCAGCCGCATCCCCTTCCGAGCCCTCGAACCGCGCGTCGATGAACGCAGGCACACTGGCACCGCACATCGAGGCGAAGCGCTTGAGCTGGGTCAGATTCTGGATCGGCATGATGCCCGGCACGATGGGAATGGTAATCCCGGCCGCCCGAACGCGCTCCAGATACCGCTCGAAGATATCATTGTCGAAGAAGAACTGGGTAAGTGCCCGGGTCGCCCCTGCATCCACCTTCTGCTTCAGCATATCGATATCGACAGTCTCGCTTTCGCTTTCCGGATGACGCTCCGGATAAGCCGAGACTGAAATCTCGAAATCGCCCATGTCTCGCAGGCCCGATACCAGATCGGCGGCGTTGACGAAACCACCCGGATGCGGGGCATAGCGCGTGCCGACGCCACCTTGCGGATCACCGCGCAGGGCGACGAAATGGCGAACGCCAGCCGCCTGGAATTCGTCGACGACGGCGCGAACCTCCTCCCGCGTCGCCCCGACGCAGGTCAGATGAGATGCTGTCGACAGCGGCGTATCCTGGATGAGCCGCTTGACGGTCGAAAGCGTCGGCTCCTTCGTCGTGCCGCCGGCACCATAGGTCACGGAGACGAAGTCGGGCTGGTAGGGCTGCAGCGCCTCGACCGTTTGCCACAGCTGGTCTTCCATGTCGGGAG